>JANLFS010000006.1:0-23933 GCA_024655925.1 Bacillota bacterium
AGAACCAGAAGTACGCTTACGGGTTCGAGCATGCCGTCGATCTGTGGTACGGAGACAAGATGATCGACTTCGTGAAGGTTGCCGAGGGATACGGGGCGCGCGGGGAGAGGATCACCAAACCAGAGGAAATCATGCCCGCGCTCAAGAGGGCGGTTGCGTCCGGGGTTCCATACGTTATCGACGTGATTGTAGAGAGAACCACCGACTGCTCGATGGGTCCGGACCTGGACAAGATCAGGGAATTCGCATAGGTGCGACATAGCGGACAGGCGCTGGCAAAAGGGCAGCGACAGCGACAGCCGGGGAATGAGTCCCCGGCCTCTTGCTCTACCCAAGCGCGAGGCCGATGACGCCGATGACCATGACCGCCGCGGCGGCCATCCGCCGCGGTCCGTCCGCCTCGGCGAGCAAGCGGGCGCCCATGATGGTGCCTACAAGGATACTGACCTCGCGGGCTGGAGCCACGTAGCTCACCGGAGATGTAGCAAGTGCAGTGAGAACCATAATGTAGGAAAGTGGGGATAGGAACGCGACTGCAACAGCTTCGCGCCAGTGAGCCCGGAAGACCTCTCGGACTTCCTCCCGGTGCTGCATGGCGTAGGGAGCCATGAGTATGGTTCGTCCAGTGCTGACCGCCCAATCGTAGAGAAGCGGAGGTATGGCCAGGGTGCCCACGCCCCACTTGTCCCAGAGTGTATAGCAGGCTATGAGTACGCCCGTCACAATGCCATACCTCGCTGCCTCCCGGGCGCCAGGCCGTTTAAGACTCTGAGTTCCCCCTGCGAGAAAGAAGGCCCCTCCCACGATCAACGCCGCCCCAGACAATGCCAGTACACTGGGCCTTTCGCCGAGGAAGGTTATAGCGACCGCGGTGGCGAGCAGGGGGCCGACTCCTCTGGATAGCGGGTAGACGAGGGAGAGGTCTCCCGAGCGGTAACCCCTGTGCAGAAAGACGAAGTAGCCAAGGTGGAGAACTGAACTTCCCGCAATGGCTATCAAGTGAGGAAGCCCGATCGCCGGCTGCCGTGTCACTGCCGCCCACGCCGCGAGCGGCACCCACACTGCCGAAGAGAAGGCACCGCACGAGAACACAAAGCACTCCCCACCTCCAGCGCGCTTTGCAATGAGGTTCCAACTTGCATGGATCAAGGCAGCTCCGATAACGAGAGCGAGGGCGAGGGTGGCCAGTGTAGTACCTCCTTCGGTGCCGATGAATGGGCGGTCTCGAGGTTCGAGATGAGACTCGAATTGCGTGCATCTTCTATGTACCATACCATGACGCCCTGTTCAAGTGGGACATATGGAGGCTATGGCGATGCTGATGTGAATCCGGCCCCACCGAAGAATGCAGCGCGACATTCGGGGTTGTGGGGCCGTGTGACGGTGCGTGGGCATTCTCGCGCACCGTCACAGCCCCGCGTAATAACATGTTCATCTAGTGATCCTGGGGCGAGCGCAAGTTCATGACCTTGGCCAGCGGATTATATGCCTGTGCCTTGGCCTCTTCACTGCCAAATAGGACGGCCCACGCATGTCCCTGATCGGGCGTGATCCCACCGCTTTGGGTGTTAGTACTGGTTGTTCACATACTTACACATGAGCAAGTCCGCAAGCTCCCAGTACGTCGACTCCGCCTTCTTCATGCACATGGATGTATATCCTGTGATGAAGCTGCGCGCCGCGGCAGGGTCTCGCGCCCAGATTTCAGCAGCGACCCGCTCTATGCATGGTTGCATCGCAAAGAACCCTGCTTCAACAGGATCTCTGGCGGCCGCTATGTCTTTGATGGCATCCTGGAACCGGAATCCTGCATACTGATCCACGGTGGCAAATGCCCACCACGCGGAATTGCGGGAGTACTGGAACCGGTCGTTCGTTCTCCAGCTCACGGGCAGTTCGGTGACGCCATTGTACACCGGCACATACATCGACGTCGCTGGGTTGTCGTTGTAGTACCAAAGGCACGCCTTCACCGGTTCCGGCAACCAACTCCTCACCTCAGCCACAAAACCATATGAGCAGTTGTACCTGGAGACCGGCCGCTCGTTCTCGAAACAGAGCAGGTTGGCCATGTCGTCTGTTATGAAAGGCGTGGCGAGCGGGCTCTTGGTCTTGCCGCCCTTTCCATCAGGGACAAACCACGCAGGCAGATCCGCCAGGGAATGCTCGGTTCCTTCAAAGGAGCTTCGTTGGAACGCTATGACGTCCTGCACGGAGACCTTCTTCTCGGGTTTCACCGAGAACGGATACGCGGATAGCGGCGCATCATGGTCCCAGGTCTGTGAAGGGCACAGGAGGCTGTAGATGTACCACAGTCTGTTCCTGATCCACATGGAGTCTGCGGACCATGAGCCAGTCTCGGGGGTGTAAGCCGTGGTAATGTTGAAAGGTTCGCCGCTTGCAGGGTCGTACCAGCCGTTTTCGATGGCGACGTCCTTGTATGACTTGGAGTACATGAAGTCAAGGTTCCCTTCCTCAATGACGCCGATCCGGCTCACGTTGGGCACGACGCACACCTGGTCGTCTCCCACTCGGCGAGCTACCCAGATCGCGCCGGGCTCTCCCGAGTCAGGGGTCCAGAACGGTCCGACCCCGTAGATTTCCATCACCCAGGCTTCATTGCCGTCCGCCAGGGTGATACATTCACCCATGCTTGCGCAGGACGACTGGAATCCGTATCTCTCAGCCAACTCCCCTATGACCACGATTGCCTCCCTGGCGGTCTTGCACCGCTGGAGGGCGAGGATCTCAAGCTGCTCGATGGTGAGTATGGCTCGATCACTGGGGACAAGCTCTTCTCGCTGAGCTATCGTAGTCTCTCCGATGGCCAGCCCGTGCTCGTTGAGGAAAGGATACGCGACGTGGAAGTAGGTGTAGGTCTTCTCTACCTGGGGAATCTCGCCCACTACGATCAATGGGGCGCTGGGTCCCGCCTCGCACGTTTGTCGATAGACCGTGAAGGTGCTTCCTTCCGGAAAGGTCTGTCCGGGGACCACCCGGATGCGGGCGTCGTACCCTATGCCTGATCCACCACCGCCGTACCCGCCTTCATCGCAGGTGTGAGAGGTGATGGTGGAGCCGTCCCGAGAGGCGTTCTTTCCAACCACCACGTCGGTGCACGCAAGTGCGGCAGTCGAGCCCAGGAACACGGAAACAGACAGACAGACGAGCACAGCCACGACAACACGGTTGCGCATCATGGAACACCCTCCTCTCGATGTAGTCCAGGTTTAGCTGCACTGCGTGAAGGGTCAACGCTGACCGGAGAGGGACCAAATCCAATTCGTCACGACTACTCTGTCCACTAGCCCGGATTCGTTCTTCTGAACCTCCCTTGTCGCCTGCCAAAGCCGATTTTCGCCCAACTGCTCGGTGCTCCCCCAACTATCGGGACTCCAGGCCCTGTCCACGTGCTAGAACGTCCTGTCGTCGTACTTCACTGTGAGCTTTTCGGCGAGTGACCAGAACAGATCAACCGCCATGCTCGCACGGGTGTGGGTGTAATCGGTCAGGAACTTGACCGCAAGTTCAGGATTGACCTTGAGCAGGTCAGCAACCACCTTCTCGATTGCCGGCTGCAGCGCGAACTGTTCCGCCTCGAACGGGTCCCGTACCGCGCGGAGGTCTTTGATCATGTCCTGGTACCTGCGGTTTACCAAGTTGTCGATGAAGTCGAACGCCCACCAGGCCGACTCCTTGTAGTTCGAGAGGCTGAACACGCTCCTGTCATTCACTGCGTAGTTCTTCGGAAGGCTGGACACACCCGCGTAGATCGGAATATAGACGCTGGTGTCGGGGTTGTTCAATCCAAACCAGCAAAGCCCGCCCACCTGATTCGGCAGCCACGACCGGGCCTGCAGAACCGTGTGATAGGAGCAGCCGGGTATGGAGATGTTCCGCTCGGCTGGGATGTTCATCAAGGCCCGCATGTCGGCGTTTGCGTGCGGTGTCGCAAACGGGCTCTTGGCCCAATTCCCCTTGGAATCCGGTGCGTACCAGTCAGGCACGTTTGCCTTGTCGAAAGGCGTGCCCTCCATGGTATCGCGGTAGATCTTGAACATATCCTGGATGGTTATCGGGCGCTCAGCCTTTACCGTGAACGGGAATCTGGAACCATTCGGGTCGAGATTGAGAGACGGGGCCGCCCACGACAGCACCCTCCACTCGCGCCTTCTCGATCCCATGGAGTCCTTTGGGTTGTAAGCATCGTAGAAGAGGAATGGCTCGCCGCTCTTTGGATCCCACCAGCCCATCTCCTCGGCGGCCGAGAATACGTTCGCGGAGAACATGTAGTTCTCTGGGTCGTTGGGATCGATCTTACCTATTCTGCTGCGGTTCGCAGAGACACCAACATGGCCCTCGGGAATCCTGACAGCAGCCCAGATGGCACCTTTCTCGAACGCGCCAGGGGGCATTATCTCGAAGTGCCAGATCTCATTGGGATCTCCCACTGTCAGGCACTCACCACGATCTATGTAGCCGTACTCTTCTGCCATCTGGCCCATGATCTGAATTGCTTCACGCGCAGTCTTTGCCCGCTGCAATCCGATGATCTGGAGGGTTTCGATGTACATGATGCCCTCGGTTGTGTTCAACTCCGGGCGATTGCCGATTGTCGTCTCCCCCATGATCACCTGATGCTCGTTCATGTAGGGGTAAGCGACGTGGAAGTAGGTGTAGGTGACAGGCGCCTGCGGGATCTCGCCGATTTTCTCGGGGGTTGTACGATCAGCATGCAGGAGGTTGCAGTACACTGGCATCATCTCGCCAGGCTCGTGCTGCTTACCAGGAACAACCCATGTGCGGGCATCATACCATCCATCGCAGGTGTGCGCGGTCATGACCGACCCATCTGCCGATGCACCCTTGGAGACAGGAATAGATGTGCACGCCAAAGCCGGAGCCGCCGCGACCAAGATCGCGACCAACGTCACCAGAACCAGACTGTACCTGGACCTTAGCCTCATGTGGCGCACCTCCTGGATTGTGTTGAGGGTTCTGATTTCGTGTTCGACGACGTCTTGTCCAAACCTTCTGACTTGAGTGATTCCAGGAAATAATAGCCATGCACACTGCTTATGTAAGGAATGCTGGAAATTGAACGAAGAGAGTGTATATTGGAGGAGTTCCCAATGGCGCGGCGAAGACATTCTCCAGGACAAGACGCTGGGCCGTTCCTAATCAACTACGCAGCTCACAGGGGGTGTAATGTCGATGTTGGCGAAGATTGTCTCGCGCAGGCGCATTCTCCTCGTCGTGATCGGGCTGGTGGCTGTGGTTCTGGGGTCGGGCTCTGTCCATGGACAGCCCCCGAAGCCCGAAGGTCTGGAAATCCCGGAGACTCTTCCTACCCTGTCTGGCCCGGTAGTGGTTACGACCATTGGGCAGAGTCCAGGATCTGTCATGGTAAGGATGCTCTTCCGGAGGATCGGCGTGGCGTGTGTCCAGAATGACCTTCTCACTCATGAGCAGCTGGCCCAGGCGGGCAAGGACCCTAAGACAGCATACAAGACGTTGATCATGACAATGGGGACTTCACTCAAAGGTATGGGCGGAGCAGGGGTCGACGTGGATGGGGAGGTGGCACGGTGCAATGCCCTTGTCGCCCAGGCGCGAAAGTCGGGGATCTTCATCATCGGGGCTCAGATAGAAGGATCGTCCAGACGGACAGACGAATATGACGAGAAGTCAAACAAGGCTGTCGCCCCTCAGTCGGATCTCTTGATCGTCAGATCCGAAGTCGACAAGGATGGGTATTTCACCAACACCGCGAAGCAAAAGGGGATTCCTATTGTAAGAACAAAAGAGGCTGCAGATTTCGAATACGTGTTCAGAGTGCTGTTCTCCGCGCCGACTAAGTAGGCGACGTGAGGTGAGTCTATCGTGTTCTCACATGCAACGCTTGTTCTCGCGGCGATGGTCACGGCATTCGCCGTCGCGCGATTGGCCAGGCTCAGCAACGAATTGGCTATGCTGTGCGCGGCGTTCGTTGGGGCCTTTGCCCACGGGGCAGGGGTTCCCGCGCGGCATCTTGTGGAAGGCACCTTCACATACTTTGACGTCACGCTCATCTTCATCACGGCTACCCTGTTCATGAACCTCATGCGCGAGACGGGCGGTGTATCCTACATAGTCCGCGGGATCATCTCAAGGTTCCACCGAAGCAGGTTCATGTTGCTCCTGCTTCTCACTCTCATCATGCTTGTGCCCGGGGCGCTCACCGGGGCGGGGACGGTTACTGTCCTGGTAGTCGGCGGATTTGTCGGAACCGTGCTCGGGTACATGGGGATCCCCAAGCACCGCGCTGCCGCGATCGTGTTTCTTTGCGCCGCGATGAGTGCTGCGGCACCGCCCATCAACCTCTGGGCCATGATGACTGCGGCTGGCTCGAACATGCCTTATGTTGGGTTCACTCTTCCCCTCGGTGTGATTTCGGTGGCAGGAGCACTCTTCAGCGCGTTCTACCTTGGCTGGCGAGGGACCGAGGTGGACGTGGCTCAGGCCCTTCGTGAGCTGCCGGAACCGCCGCCGCGGATGATTTGGTACAGGGTCGCCGTTCCGTTCCTCGTGTTCTTCGGGCTCATCCTTGCAGGTCGCATCTGGCCACACCAGATGCCTGTCATCGGGCTTCCGCTGGTGTTTCTGATCACCGCTGCATCGGTGGTTTTGCTGTCGCCTGTACGGGTATCCGTATTTGCGGTTGCCTCCAAGACGGTCGAGGGACTTCTCCCGTTGATCGGCACTATCACCGTGGTCGGCGTTCTAGTGCAGATTATGGCACTCTCAGGAGCCCGCGGCCTGATATCCCTCTCCGTTGTAACCTTGCCGCTCACGGTGTTGTTCGCGACTCTCTTCCTGATCCTGCCCCTATCGGAAGGGATTTTCCAGTATGCGGCAGCTCCGTTGCTCGGTGTTCCGCTCGTGCTCCTTTTCAACATGAAGGGCTACAACCCCATCATCGCGCTCGCTGGAATGGCGGCGATGTGGCCTTTGGGCGACGCGCTGCCTCCCACTGCGCCTGTGGGCCGGGCGGCAGTCATGTCAGTCGAGTATTCCGGCGACTATTACCGCGGGTTCCTGCGTGAATGCGTAGTGCCTATGGCGTTCATTTTGGCGCTAGGGACGGTTTACGTGGCATGCAGCTCGAGACTCAGCTTCCTCATTGGCGGCTGAGGACGACGGGAGGGTGCGCCGCATGGAAACTTTCGTAACAGCAGCTTACTACCTGATGACAGCGGCCGTAGCCGCCGTGATCGTATCGAATTTCCTGAAGTCTCGCGACCCTCAGAGAATGGTTCTCTATGCTGTGGTGTTCACACCGTTCATCCTGCGCTTGCTGCGCATTAAGTGAGGGCGGAAGGAGGCGTAAGACGGGGATGCCCAACAAGGTCAGGCTTCTCTACACGCGGTTGGTCATCGCGCTCCTTTGGGTCGCCCTCGTTGTTCCAGCTGTGGTGCAGTTCTACCAGCATCGGCATTATCCGGAACCTGTAGTGCTGGGGCCGGGGGTCACAGAGGTGAGGAAGCTCTCCGACTACTCTCCAGCGTTACGTGGGACGGTGGCTGACTGCAACGTGTATGTGTTGGACTCTGGGGTGCCTGGAGGGACGCTTCTCGTGATAGGCTCCACTCACCCGGAAGAGCCGGCGACCGTGCTGTCTACCGTCATGATGGTGGAGCAATGTATCCCTACGGAGGGGCGAATCCTGGTTGCACCCAGGGCGAACCGGAGCGCGTCCACGGTCACCCGACCGGGCGATGCGTACCCGCTTTACTTCACCATTCCCACGGAATTCGGAGGGCGTAAGTTCAGGATGGGGGATCGGTGGTCCAACCCCTTGGATTCGTGGCCGGATCCTGAGGTCTACGTCCATTATCCAAGTGGGCAGCTTCTTGCGTACATGGACATACGGAACCTCAACCGTACGTGGCCCGGCCGGGAATCCGGGATGATCACGGAGCGAGTATGCGCAGCGTTCGTGGAGCTGATCAGAAAGGAGAACGTCGACGTCTTCATCGATCTCCATGAGGCGGAGCTTGAATACCCGGTGATCAGCACTATTGTCGCCCATCAGAGGGCTGCCGACATCGCAGCCGTGGTGTCGATGATGGTTTCCGCCAGCGAGTTCAGGATAGGGGTCGAGTACTCGCCTCAGAAACTGCACGGGCTCTCGCACAGAGAAGTGGGAGACCACACAGATGCGCTGGTTTTCCAGCCGGAGACTCCGGAGCCTTTTCTCGACCGCGTCCGGGGAATCACGGACGAAAACCTTCTCCTTTCTGGCAAGGATGAGTTCGTGATGAGGGCAGGCCAACACGGGCTCCTATACGAGAGGATTGACAGTGAAGGCTGGCATATCGGCAAGCGGGTCGGTCGTCACAACTCCACGATTGCCGGCATTGTGGAGATGTACTCCGAGTTCTATCCCGAGAGGCCGATAGCCTTCGAAGGCTTGCCGCGCTACGTTGATGTGGTGACCGAGGGGGTTGGTGCTTTTCTGAGAAACCCAGAGGCAGCGCCCGAAGACAGGGTTATCTACGACTAGGTCGGACAGCATGGCGGCGGCAACTCACGTCTGGGCTGGGGTGAGGCAATGCGATGGGACAATCGAACCCGGGAAGGAGGATGCCAGGGAAACAACCTAGTCCGGGTATGTTCAGATCTGCTCCAAGTCGGCACATGGCCGTTATGAAAGCGAAGGGGGTAAGACATATGAAAACTAAATTGCGTTGGGGTGTTCTCGCAGTTGCGATGGCGTTGGCCTTCCTGGTGCCAGCGGTATCTGCAGTTGCCTGTACATCGATCGTAGTAGGCAAGGACGCATCCGCCGACGGTTCGGTCATGACCACCCATACCTGCGACGGCAGGTACGAGTTCAGAATCACATTGGTGCCCGCGAAGACTCACGAGCCCGGTGCGATGCGGCCTGTAATGAAAGGTGGCGGCCAGGGCCTCGATTTGCCGCAGGCCGTGAAAGTGGGGGAAATCCCGCAGGTTGCCAAGACTTACGCCTACTTCGACATCGCCTACCCATTTGCCAACGAGAACCAGGTCATGATGGGCGAGACGACCATAGGCGGACGGCGTGAGCTTCGCAACAACGAAGGCTGGTTCGAGATCTGGGAGCTGCAGAGGGTCGCACTCGAGCGCGCCCGGACCGCACGAGAGGCCGTGCAGATCATGGGCGAACTGGCCGAGACATACGGGTATGGCGATTCCGGCGAATGCCTGACCGTCACAGACCCGAACGAGGCATGGTTCTTTGAAATCTTCGGGGCCGGCCCGTTTGAAAAGGGTGCTGTGTGGGCGGCTGTGAGGATACCAGACGATCAGGTTGGCGTCTCCGCCAACCGGTCCCGGATCGGCGAAATAAGGACGGATGATCCGGACAACTACATGTATTCGAAGAATGTATTTGATGTTGCGCAGGAAATGGGCTGGTGGGATCCTTCTCAGGGCCCGTTCAATTTCGCCAAGGCGTATGGCCCCAAGGATTCCTTCTACAACATTCGCCGCGAATGGAGGGTGCTGTCGCTCCTGGCGCCGTCACTCAATCTCGACCCATGGGCCGAGGAATATCCCTTCACAGTCAAGCCTGACAAGAAGGTCTCCGTGGCTGACCTCATGGCGATCAAGCGTGACTACTACGAGGGCACGGAGTTCGACTTGACCAAGGGAATGGCTGCGGGCCCGTTCGGGAATCCGAACCGATATGCGACTCCCACAACGCTAGGTGAGTGGGAGCGGGCAATCTCGATGTTCCGGTGCTCTTACTCCATCATCACGCAGTCCAGGAGCTGGCTGCCAAACGAGATTGGCGGTGTGATCTGGTTCGGAGAAGATGCCCCGCACTCCACGACTTACGTTCCGTTCTACTGTGCCACGACCTCGGTGCCGGTGTCTTTCTCCATCGGCCGCCGGGACGTGCTAGACCGGAATGCTGCATGGTGGGCGTTCAACTATGTCTCGAACTACGCCGACCTTAAGTTCAACTACATGATCAAAGACATCCGTGAGGTCTCCGGCAAGTTCGAAGCCGAGGCTCTCGCCATGCAGTCCGCGGTAGAGAAGGCTGCCCTCGAGCTTTACAAGATCGACCCACAACTCGCAGTCAAGTTCCTAACCAACTACTCCAACGACCTGGCTGACAGGGTAGTCGCAGCCTACTGGGCGCTTGCGGATAGACTTGCAGTGAAGTACCAGGACGGTTACGTGGACCTCAAGACGGTCGGGTACCCGGAGTGGTGGCTCAAAGAAGTAGGGTACAAGAAGCTCGTGAGGCCATAGACATAGGTGCTGAACCAGGCGGCAGGCTCCCCGGTTTCGGCGGAGTCCGTTGCCGGTCTGTACCGGAGCGGAAAACCCTCCAAATGGGCAATTGTGGCAATTCAGGGGTCATGAAGGAGTCCTTCCAAACGCGCCGAAGATTCTTCTGGGAGGTCACCCGAGCTCTGCTGAGCCGGCTGGCGGCACGGCATTGCGCCAGATAATTCTGCATAGGAGGAGAACGAACCGATGAAGAAGAGGCTCACTGTGGCAATCCTGTTGGTGTTCCTCGTAGGGGTTCTTTCGTCGACGGCAAATGCATGCACGTCGATTCCAGTCACCCCTGGGGCGTCTGCCGACGGATCCGCCATGACGACCCACACTGATGACTCCGGAACCGACACCTTCCACGTTACCGTGGTTCCGGCGAAGGACTGGGAACCCGGGTCGATGAGACCGGTTCTCAAGAACACGGACTTCGGCCCCTACGGACAGAAGCGCTATCCCATCACGGTAGTTGGGGAGATCCCGCAGGTCCCGCATACCTACGCTTACATAAACGCATCCTACTCGTTCCAGAACGAGAAGCAGGTCGGCATAGGAGAGACGACCATCGGCGGACGCCGTGAGCTGACCAACAACAAAGGCTGGTTCGACCTGGTCGAGCTGCAGAGAGTTGCGCTGGAACGCGCTGCCACTGCACGTGAGGCCATCAAGGTAATGGGCGAACTCGCCGAGAAGTACGGGTACGGCATAGGCGGCGAGTGCCTGACCGTAATCGATCCGAACGAGGCATGGTTCTTTGAGATATGGGGACCCGGTCCGCTGTGGGAGCCTGGATGTGGCGAGCCCGGTGCAGTCTGGGTTGCGCAGCGCGTTCCCGATGGACATGTGGGCGTCTCGGCCAACCGGAGCCGCATAGGAGCCATCGACCTGAGTGATCCCGACCATTTCATGGCGTCCCCTAACATCTTCTCGCTCGCCGAAGAGATGGGCTGGTGGGATCCAGCGAGCGGCAAGGAGTTCAAGGTCTACGAGACATACGGCGCCAAGGCCTACTCCGCGTACAACGCCCGCCGCGAATGGAGAGTGTTTGATCTTCTGGCCCCGTCTTTGAACCTCGATCCTTACGCTGAGCGGTACCCCTTCTCCATCAAGCCCGATAAGCCCGTGACGGTGCAGGATATCATGAGGATCAACCGTGACCACTACGAGGGCACTGAGTTTGATCTGACCGTGGGCATGGCGGCAGGTCCGTTCGGTACCCCCAACAGGTACCCGACACCCTCCAGTGCCAACCCTCCTGGAAGCTCCGGCTGGGAGCGGGCGATCTCGATGTTCCGCACGAACTTCTCCACGGTCGTTGTGGCTCGCAAGGGCATGCCCGACTGGATCGGCGGCATGACTTGGTTCGGCTACGATGCGCCTCACTCCACCTGCTACATCCCGATCTACAGTGGCGTCACCGAGCTTCCCAAGTCCTTCGCAGTCGGCATGAGGGGCGGCTCCTACGACGTCTTCAGCCGGGAGTCAGCGTGGTGGGCCTTCAACTTCGTGTCGAACTGGGCGGACCTGAAGTACTCCTACATGATCGAAGACATCAAGGCAGTCCGCGACCCGCTCGAGGCGGAGTTCTTCGCGATGCAGCCTGTCATCGAGCAGACTGCGATCGCCCTCTACAAGCAGAACCCCGACCTTGCCCGGACGTTCCTGACCACTTACACGAATTCCGTGGCAAACCGGGTCGTCGACGCCTACTGGAAGCTCGCGAGCCAACTCGTGGGCAGGTACGCGGATGGTTACGTATACGGAGACGATGAGTGGAAATACCAGACTGTTGGGTACCCTGAGTGGTGGCTTAAAGAGGTCGGCTTCGGGGAGAGCACGATACCCAAGAAGTAGTCTGAAGCACGAGACACAGGCGGCAGGCTTCCGGCCGGGCTCAGTACCGGTGGGGGCCTGCCGCCCTCATATAACTGCCCACTGGGAGGCTGGAAGGCATCGGAGGTGATCGACATGCAGAGAATAACCGTGCTAGCAACCCTGTTTCTTCTTCTCCTGTTCCCAGCGGCCCTAAGGGGTGGGGCGCAGGCTCCGGTGGTTCCGCGCTCCGATGTAGAAGAAGACGGGCTGAGAGGGCTCGTACATAGCGTTGTGTCCATGGTATCCAGTGTTTCGTGGGAGTCAGGCACCCCGGTTGAGACCGGGCAGATTCTGCTTTCAGTATGGGGCTACGACCCATACGGCCGTATGAAGGACCGTTCCGAGTACGGCCCCCCGAAAGGGACGCTATCTGGGCATACAGTCTACAACCACGACCCGGAGGGGAACCTCGTCGAGAAGATCACTTATTCCATGGGCAATATGGTCCTGACCAGGACCGCGATCTCCAGGGACGCTTCTGGCAGGGTCCTCGAGGAGAGAGTCTACGACGCAGAGGGCAAGCTTCAGTCTTGGACGACCCGCGCCTATAGGGCGGATGGGAAGATAGACTATGAGCTGGTCTTCAATGCGGACGGCGCGCTCGTGTCCCGAGTCGCCAAGACCTACGGCGAGGTCGGCCACGTTTCGGAGGAGTCTGTCTATGGACCCGACGGGTCGCAACTTATGAAGCGGGTATACCAGTACGAGCTGGACGCGTTCGAGAACTGGACCAGGCGGACGATGACGGAGTGGCAGGGAAGTGCGGCGAGCGGTAACCCTGCCCGCGTTGAGGTCGTCGATCGAGTCATCACCTATTCGGGCTGGACGTGAGAAGGGTAGGCCGGTCTCCCGTGGGGAGACTCATTGGACCATTATCGTGATCCCCTGAACGCGGGTCCTAAATGCATGATCTTGTTTTGACAGCAGGCTCGCTCTCCGATGGGGAGCGGGCCTGCCGAGTAAGCATCGCGACGTTGCCGGTCTGGGCTGAACCCTAATGCGACAGCAAAAAGAAGAACGCGTGGGATAAGTGTCTCCACAGCTATGACCCTCCTCATTTGAGTCTTCTTCTTGCCTTCGTCTGCAAGCAAATGCCCATCATTTGCTGGCTGATCTCCGTCTGGGTGATCCACAGCCCTGTTCTCACCCATATGTGGCGCCAAATCCCACTGGAGAGAAATATGTTAGTATGTAGGAGCCCCAGGCTCAGCTGCCGAAAAGAGGCTTTCAGGCGCATCAGCGCGCTGATTCGGGACGCCGGAGGTTGAGCCAGTGAACCGTGTCAGAATCCGGGGGTACATGGTGATCGCTCTTTCGGTCGCAGTTGTCTGCGTTTCGGGCTCTTGGTTCACGCCGCAAGGTACCGCACTCGAAGTCTATCCCTCGGACTCGGTCACCGAGATCCGTATGCTCTCCCAGTACAACCCGAATCTCGCCGGCACTCCCGGGGATACCCTGGTCTTGGTATTCCAAGGTGAGGAGCCTGGGGGCACCTTGTTCGTCATGGGAGGGGCACACCCCGACGAGGGCGCTGGGGCGTTGGCTGCGGTGCTCATTGCGGAGCGAGCTCGAGTAACCCGCGGCCGGATGATCGTGATCCCGTATGCGAACGCATCGGGATTCAGCCACACCCTGCCCCAGGAGGGGTACCCGTCATCCTTCCGGATTTCTACGCCCTCGGGCGACAGGATCATGCCCTACGGCTCCAGACTCACCAACCCCGTCCACCAGTGGCCGGACCCAACCGTGTATGTTGAGCCAGTCGCCAGCCAGAAACTCGCCGGGACAGAATCAAGAAACCTCAATCGAGCCTATCCAGGCAAGGTGGACGGCACACTCACCCAGCGGGTGGCCTACGCGATAATGCGGATTCTCGTGGACGAGCATGTTGATGTTGCCATCGATATGCACGAATCCTCCCCTGAGTATCCCGTGAACAACGCTATCGTTGCTCACGAGCGAGCCATGGACATAGCCGCCCTTGCCAGCATCAACCTTGCGGATGAAGCAGTTGACATCGGTATAGAGCCGTCACCTCCGTCCCTCAGAGGCCTTTCACACAGGGAGTGGGGCGATCACACCCAGGTGCTTGCCTTCCTTCTGGAGTCGCCTAACCCCGCACAAGGTAGGCTCAGGGGGAGAACCGACGAGTCCCTCATAGTCTCCGGCAAGGACAAGATGTATGTCAAAGCCGCAGGACAGGGTAGGCTCTTCATCCCGTATACCCGCGCAGGCGTTCCCATCGACCAACGGGTGGGGCGGCATGTCGCTTCGGTGCTTGCGATCACATCTGTGTTCTCGGATCTCAACCCGGACCGGGGAATTGTTGTCGAAGGGGTGCCAAGTTACCAGGAGATCATCTCCTCTGGCGTCGGTTCATTCATCTCGCCGTCTGCTTATGGCGGCAGGTAGAGACCGGCCCATTGGCACCGGAGCTGGGGTTCATACCGTCTGGACCGACAGTGGCGCAAACAGGCCCAAGTCCATTTCGAAAGGGGAGCACAACATGGCTCGAAACATCGTCTATCACGCGAGCGTCGCGGCCGGGCTCGCAATCCTGGTCATGGCGACACTCGCAGCAGGGTCCGTCCTGGCCGCTGCGGAGCCTGCTTACCCGGCCCTGATCACATCGGCTGGGCAGAGCCCGGACGGGCTCATCCTTAAGGTTGTTGTCAACGACAAGAGCGGGCTCAACATGCCCTACAAGCAACTTGCCAAGGTTGAGGACCTAGCGGGAGTCAAGACCCTCGTGTTCGCGGTTGGAGTGAGCGCGAAGGGCCTGGGGGCCGCCGGCATCAACATCGACCAAGAAATTGCCAGGGTCAAGGCGCTTCTGGAAGAGGCCAAGAAGAATAACATCTACGTAGTGCTTGTCCACATCGGCGGCACCGCTCGGCGGGGAGCCAGCTCGGATGAAGTCTCCAAGATGGTTGGATCTTACGCTCACAGGATCATAGTCGCCTCAGCGGGCAACGCAGACGGTTTCTTCACCAAGATGGCCGCGGAACGCAACATCCCGCTTGTGATCGTGGAAGACCGTAACGCCGTTGGACCCGAATTTGTCGGATTGATGCCTGGGACGGGCAAGAACTGATCAGCAAGCCTCAACTCTGGATGAAGGTGACATTATGAGAAGGAGCGCGTTCTGCACAACTGCCCTTGGACTGCTCCTCGTGTTGTCGCTGACTGTAGGAGCGGGAGCCGCCGACCGACTGGGGGTAGGGAATCTTCCTGCCCCTGTGACCCACGACGTGAGGCCCGGATACGGGGCCACGGCGATCAAGTGGCTTTCAGCCTACCATCCTGCCATCGCACACACCCCAGTGGATACAGCTGTCTACTATCTCGAGGGCAAGAAGCCTGGCCCTACCCTTCTTATCTTGGGCGGCACTCATGGGAATGAGATAGCGGGAGTCATGGCTGCGACTCTCATCGTCGAGCGTGCAGTCGTCGAGTCTGGGCGCGTGATTGTGGTACCACGCGCCAACAACAGTGCCTCCAGTATCCCCGATACCCTCCGCCCTGGCATCCAGTGGTTCTCAATCGAGACGGCCAGTGGGGTGAGGACCTTCCGGTACGGGGACCGGCGCACTAGCCTTGAGCATCAGGGACCAGATCCAGCTACTTATGTTCATGAATGGTCAGGCGGTGAGATGGCCGGGAATGAGTCCAGGAATCTCAACCGGGTGCACCCGGGAAAGCCTGATGGGTCCCTCACGGAGCAACTGGCGTACGCTTTCTCGCAGTTAATCGAAGTCGAGAAGGTGAACATAGCCATAGACCTCCACGAGGCTGGCGTCACTTCACGCCTGGCCAACATGATAGTGGCTAACCCCAAGAACCTGGACATAGCAGCCTTGGCTGTCGTCGATATGGAGATGGCGGGTATGCCCATGAACGTGGATCAGTCCGCCCCAACGTCCTGGGGTTTGTCGCACCGGGAGTGGGGTGACCGCACAGATGTTCTGGCTTTCCTCATCGAGACGCCTAACCCCGGCCAGGAACAGAACATCGTCGATCCCGACGTGGTAAACGACCCTGAGAACCCCCTCTCGAAGAGGGTTGCGATTCATCTTACAGGCATAGAGGCTATTCTCAATTCTGTCGAACTGATGCGCGGCTCCCGGCCTGTATGGACCGGACTGCCGGCCCCCGGCGATCTGATCCGAGACGGGCTAGGGACCTGGCTCAGGTAGTCACTCCAGCGTACCCATTACTTTAAGCACAGGAGGAGGTAAATAGCATGCTAGGACGTCTTATGAAGCGGTCTGTCCTGTTTGTCGCGGTGTTCATTGCAGTGTCGATGGTCGCCGTATCATTCGGTCAGGCATCGTCCACGGTCCTTCAGGAAGTCCGGGCCGAGCACGGTATGGTCGCTGCGGCAAGCCCGCTTGCCGCTCAGGTAGGCGTGGACATTCTGAAAGCAGGCGGCAACGCAGTGGATGCCGCAGTCGCGACGGCTTTTGCCATGGGAGTGGTGGAACCGAACGCTTCCGGTCTGGGTGGAGAGGGGATGTTCGTGTTCTACTCCACTCAAGAGGAGAGAGCGGTCGTTGTTGACTACAGGTCCACGGCACCCAAAGGCGCTGCGGAGGCCTTCTACGGCAAGAGCATGCCGAGCACAGGATGGAAATCCATCGGGACTCCCGGACTGGTAGCCGGTCTGGCTATGGCACTCGAGAAGTACGGGACCATGAGCCTTCCTGAGGTGCTTGCTCCCGCCATCAAGCTCGCCGAAGAAGGATTTCCAATCCCAACGACTCTTGCCCAGATGATTGAGGACAGCTTCCAGAAGATCGCCGCCGACCCCGGCCTGGCAAGCATATACCTCATCGACGGGCTTCCCCCGTTTGAAGGCGATATTCTCAAGAACCCGCAGCTTGCGTCCTCGCTGAGGAAGATAGCCGAAGGCGGTCCCGACGTGTTCTACAAGGGCGAGCTCGCGGAAGCGATGGCATCAACGGTCCAGGCGAACGGCGGCTACCTCTCCCTTGAGGACCTTGCCGAGTACAAGGCGGTCATCAGGTGGCCGGTTCGCATCAACTACCGGGGATACGACATCTTCATCGCCCCGCCGCCTGTGGGCGGAGCGACTCTCGCAAACGCCCTCGCCATAACGGAGAATTTCGATGTGGCTTCAATGGGCTATCCGAGCGCGCAGGCTATCCACGTGATGTCAGAGGCCATTAAGAGATCTTTCAGGGACTACCGCGAGTACGTGGCCGATCCCGATTTCGTAAACGTGCCTCTACAGGCCATGCTCTCCGAAGACTACGCCGCAGCGCGCGCAGGTGAGTTCAGTCTCAAGAAGATGACCCCGCACGCACAGATCAAGGCTGGAGCGTTGGCGCCAGAGAAGGCGGCGGCGACCGGCACCTACGGTTACGAGTCCCCAAGCACCACACATATCTCCGTCGTCGACAAGGACAGGAACATGGTCGCCATCACCCAGACCATCAGCTCCTTCTGGGGCGCAGGACATGCGGTGCCCGGGACCGGGATCATCCTCAACAACGAAGTCTACAACTTCTCCTCCGACACGAAAGCCGGGAACTCCATCGCTCCCGGCAAGAGGATGCGGACGAGCATCTGCCCGACTATCGTGCTCAAGAACAGGGAACCGTTCCTAACGATCGGGACGCCCGGCGGCTCCCGGATCGTGCCCACCATGACCCAGCTTCTCTCCTTCATAATCGACCACAAGATGGGCCTGCAGGAGGCGATCGAGACCCCCAGGTTCTACGTGCGTGAGGGAAGCGACGTGTTCGAGCACGAGTCCCGGATGCCTGCAGAAGTGCTGGAAGGGCTCAAGGCGCTCGGCTACCCGATCAATGATAACTCTGCTCTGGGAGCTTACGACCTTTACTTCGGTGGCGCGCAGGGAGTCATGGTTGACCCCGAGACTGGATGGCTCAGGGGCGCGGCCGATCCCAGGCGCGACGGAGCAGCGATAGGCTACTAGAATCGGAGAACCGGCCCAGGTTGTTCGCCGGGGCCGAGACGAACTGCGGGCGGCCACACCTCAGTCACGGATCAGGGAGGCGCGGCCGCCCGTTGCCTGGAAGCGGTGGTGAGCATGTTGTCCGAGGTCACGACCTTCACTGTCATGGTTGGCGCGTTCATCTTGCTAGTCGCGGCTCTCAGATTGCCTGCCGCCCTCGCCACTGCAGGCGCGGCCGTGGCCGGGCTCGTGGCGGCAGGACTCGCGGCAAACCCGAGGCACCTCATAGAGGGGATGTTCGGGTACTTCGATGTTCTCGTGATCATCGCAACCGCCATGATCTTCATGAAGGCCTTGGAAAACTCCGGGATTCTCGAGGAGATCTCATCCCGGATAGTGAGGAGGTTCGGCCAGCGCCGGGTTCCGCTCTCTCTCGTCTCCATGGTCCTCGTGATGATCCCGGGCATGCTCACAGGGTCATCCACTGCGTCCGCTCTCACCACCGGGAGGTTTGTGCTGCCTGTATTGGACCGGGCAGGTTTCCCGCGGGCAAGAGCCGCTGCTTTCGTGGCGCTCGGCAGCATCATCGGTATGATCGCCCCACCGGTCAACATCCCTGTGATGATAATAGGGGCGGGAATAGATATGCCCTACGTCGGGTTCGACATCCCACTGGCCTTGATTGCGCTGCCGCTAGCAGTCCTCGTGGCTTTGTGGGCCGCTCTCGGCAAGAGGCCGGACACGGGGCCAGCAGCGGAAGCGCGGGTGAAAGCACCCTCCGGCGGCCTTGTTGCACAGGTGGCAGAACCTGTTCATGGGATAAAGGGGGGCGTGATCTACCTCCCGCTCGCGGCTGTTCTTCTGATGATGGCCGCCGCCAGGCTGCCGGGCGGGAAGGTGCCGGACCCTGGAATCCCCCTCATTTTCGTGGTCGGCACTCTGTTTGCGGCAGTATCCGGCCGCAGGATCAGCCTGCCTCGGACCGTGGTTGAAGGGGTTGGGTTGGCTCTCCCGGTCATGGGAATTCTGGTCGGGGCAGGAATGTTCGTTCAGGTTATGACGGTATCGGGTGTCCGCGGGCTTCTGGTCACCACTGCGCTGGACATCCCGAAGCAGTATCTGTTCCTGGGGGCGACGGCGGTTCTTCCGCTGTTCGGGGCCATCTCAGCGTATGCCTCGTCGTCCGTGATGGGGGTGCCGATGCTCCTTGCCCTTCTAGGGAACAACGAGATTGTGACAGCGGCAGCTCTGTCCTTGATGGCGGCCATGGGCGATTTGATTCCCCCGATTGCACTAGTTCCGACGCTCGCAGCCCAGTCAATCGAGCCGACGCAGATCTTCAGGGCCAAAGTCATACGCGCGTGCGTCATTCCGGGCCTCATCATGCTGGCCTTTGCTTTCCTAGTCCTTTCGCAGGCCGTGACGGTTGGGAAGTTGATAGGTTCGTAGAGGGTCTGGAGTTGTGTCCAGGCGCTTGTCCCACTGGAGTCCTAAGGGGTGGGCTGTGGCTGGAATCTCAAGGCATCGGCCGGGTCATGAAGGAGTCCCGCGGAGGTGGTCGAATGTCAAACTACCTGAGGTTTGCGACATCCGGGTGGCTTACTCCCATCTATCTCCTGATCCTTGCGGGGATCGTTTTGGGTGTTGCCGCAAACGTGGTCCGGGAGCGGAGAATGTCTGCCCAGATCGTCGGGGGGATGGTGTTGATACCTCTTCTCCTCAGGCTCACCCTCATCAAGTAACTCTCGTCGTGACCGGTGGGTGGTGCCCGGATGAACGAGCGTCTGGGAGGGACTGAGCGCCTCGGGACGGCCCACGCGATGGCGTATGGCGCCGCCCTTTTCGGCGTCTTCTTCTTGAACCCCGCTTTTCTCAACGTGCGCAACCTTCGCATTCTGGACCTTCTGTGGCAGGCTTTGGAAGGTGTGGACATCGTTCCGCTCCTTGATTCCTGCGTGCGGCTGGTCTTGATGAACACGGTGAGGATCGTTCCCACCTACCTTGGATCCCTGGTGGTAGCCGACATTCTGGTCCGGGCGGGGGTGGCTCGCAGGCGCGCTACCTGGATGTACTTCCTGATCCCCGTCTTCACTGTGCCCCTGACCTACGTCATCATCAAGAGGATTTACGGCATCACCTACGACTTCGCTATGCCTGCGGTCTTGAGCATCGCCGGGGTTGTGGGCACGCTCAGGATCAGCAGGGCCTCGGAGAGCAGATCCAAGACCGCGGTAATAGTGACGCAGTTCCTTTTCGGGTTCCAGTGGCTCGACATCGTTCCGGCCCTGTCAGCCCTGGGTTTTGGAAGGGGTGAGGTCTCGACGGCGGTCAAAGATGCTGCGCTTATCATGGGAGCCGAGTCCCTGCTGAACCTGATAGGTGTCCTGATGTCATCTGTGCTCGTGGCGAGCGCCCTGATAACCGCGAAATTCATGGTAGACTACCAGGCCCACATCAGGCTGGTCGAGGCCGAAAGGCGGAAGAGCGCGGAACTTGCGCGGATACGTTCCGAGGCCGTGTTGGCCCGCACTTACCGCGAGATGCAGACGCTCGTCCACGATCTCAGGACTCCTCTCACCACGATCCAAGGACTGGCGTCAATGATGGCGCAGGCGCCGGAAGGGGCGCGGGGTGTCCGAGAACATGCAGCGAAGATATCCCAGGCCTCAGATCGAATGGACAGCATGATCCGGCAACTTCTGAGCTCAGATGCCCGGCGGTGGATGCCTGCCCGGGAGTTCATCTCGGTGCTCCGGGCCCACCTTCCGGAGGAGAAGACTCGGGGGGCGGTGTCTGTGGTGGAGCGAAACGACCTTCCCTGGATTGAGGTGAACGAGACCCGCTTGGCCAGAGCCATGATGAACTTGATAGACAACGCCCTCGACTCATCTGCCGAGCGTGTGGTGGTCAGATTTGACCGGGAAGGCGAGGACCTCAGCATAATCGTAGAGGACGACGGTCCGGGGATGAGCGAAGAAGCCCTCTTGCATTGCTGGGACCCGGGGTACTCCACGAAGAACAGCACAGGGCTGGGGCTGCCTTTTGTGAAGGACATTGTCGCAGAACATGGGGGCAAGATAGAGATCACGAACGGAAAGAGCAGAGGGACGCTCTGCAAGATTATCGTGCCGGGGATGAGGGGAAATGGAGCCAAAGCCCAGGATTCTTGCGGTCGATGACGATGAGGACATCCTGTACACCCTGCGCGCCATCGGGGAGATGGCGGGATGGCATGTAGAGACCTCGGCTTACCCCGAGGAGGCAGTGGGTTTGGCTTGCGACGGGGGCTTCGATGTGGTGGTGGCAGATTACCACATGCCCGGCATGGACGGCCTGGCTTTTGTCCGGGCGGTGCGTGCCCAGAACCCGGAAGTCCCCATAGTCGTTCTCACAGTCGACGAGAGAATGGCTTTGGCCGAGAGGTTCCGAGAGGCGGGCGCGAACGACTTTGCGATCAAGCCGGTGAAGGCCGCGGATTTCATCTCGCGGATACGCCTGCACATGACGTCGACCGACGCCACCCGTGCTCCCTCCGCCCACCTTCCCAAAGGGATCACCCAGCAAACCATGGATCTCATCCTGGGAGAACTCCGCGACCGCGCCGGCACAGCTGACGGCGGGCAGGACGATGGAGTCGCCGCCGAGGACCTCGCCGCTAGGGTCGGAATCGCATATCAGACAGTATGGAGATACATGGACGCACTTGAGCGGGACGGCGTGGTCGAAGCGAGGCTGGACTACGGAAGGCGCGGGCGCCCGAAAAAACTCTACAGGCTCAAGCGTCAGCTACCCCACGGCTGAAGCGGGAGCTTCCGGCACCGCGCAGTCTGATGGGTATGAACCTCGTGGATAAGGTGGTTTGGTGGATGGCGGGGTCAGATGTATCCATCTCCGGGCTGCACGCCGGAGCCCGCATCGAGTTCGCCCATACGGTCCGACCTGGGTAGTCGTCTCACGACCCCACGAGGCCGCGACCGGCTCCCGATAGGAGGCTGGCGCGGCTTCGTCATTCGTCGTCGCGCCAGCGGGAAGCGGTGTTCTCGCGCCAGCCTGAGGCCGCGGACCCTGGCGTCTACACGCCTTCTGACTTTGCTGGGAATGTTGTAGGCATACACGCGAAACCTGGTTATTCTCTTGCGTAGGTCTTTGTCAACTCGATACGCCCAGGTTCGGGCGCAGTAGTCCTTGAGCCATGCCCACATGTTCTCCTGCGGGTTGAGCTCCGGCG
The DNA here is from genome assembly GCA_024655925.1 of Bacillota bacterium. NCBI lineage: Bacteria > Bacillati > Bacillota > Bacillota bacterium. The sequence goes on from JANLFS010000006.1 coordinate 22,360, forward strand.
AGTACGGGGGCAGGAAGACGAGATGAAGCCTGCCCCGGTACTTGCACTCATACTCAGCGGCTATGGATCTGTGGGGGCAGTAGTTGTGGAGGATGACCCAAACCTCCTTGCGTCGGCTCACGCACATCAGCTCGGGAGAGGTCGTCCACTGATGCAGCCGCCCTTTTTTGAAGGCTTCCTGAGCCCCCTTGTCCGCCCTTGCAGGGCGCTTGGTGCTCCGCTGTAAGAGTCTGACGCGCATATAGCTTATCGACGCGCCGCAAGCTTGGCGATCTCGCCGGCCTCGAATCCGTGCATATTGGTTACTCGCATCCTTGACATCGGCATGGAGAGTCTCTCCTTTCAGCTGGCAGCCGTTATACCAGCTAGAGAGGCCCATGCGGGCACGGAATTGTTCGCTGGCAGTCTGTTTAGCTGTAGACTCCTTCTTCACTTGTCAAGGTGCGGGTTCGCTCTTTCGATATTGACTTTTCACGGCACGTCTTTCGTTGGACCCTCGCGACATCCACATACTACCATGACCCCGACGAGGCCTCAACCATTAATTGGGACTGCCCCAATGTGGCAGGTACCTAGTGGCATACTGGGTGTTTTGAGGGCCGAAGAGAGCAGGTTTGCCTTTGGCCCATACCAGCATGGGCGGGCGTCGGTCTGTGAGCCAATTAGTGGTTCCCATTCGGCCGTCGCCCGATCGGACACGGCGCTGGCCTGGCTTCGGGCGGCGCCGCAATGTCGGCCGTCCCGGGCCGCGCGGGGGGCTCGCCCGGTTGTATCTGCCTGTGCACGGGCATGTCCACCACGTGGTTCACCACGTGGACCCTCTTTCGAACTTCCCGGGCCAAGGTCATGTTCCCCTTCCCTGTGGATGCCACTGTCTCAGTCGCGTTATGGGGTGACAGTGTCAGAGGCGCGTAGCAGGCGGGAAGAGCGAGGTGTTGACAGAGACCCGTCGGCTGGTTATAGTGTGTATAGACTATATACACACCGTTCTGGCAGACCCGAAAGCGAGTGTGGTCCATGGAGATCTCGGTGTCCCCCAACAACCCAGTCCCCCTCTACCAGCAGATAGTTGATCAGGTGAAGGCGAGGATCCTCTCGGGGGATCTTCGGCCGGGGGACCCTCTGCCGTCCATCCGGCAGCTGGCGGAGGACCTGCTGGCGAGCGTCATAACCACCAGGCGCGCCTACTCTGAGCTCGAGGCGGAAGGCCTCATAATAACCCGCACAGGGCTTGGGACTTTCGTGGCTGACATCCCTGACCATGTAAGGGCCTACCTCAAGGCCGGGGTGGTCAGCCGCCACCTGAAGGAGGGCATAAGGATAGGGCGCGAGCTTGGCTTGAGTGACAGGGATCTAGGGAACATGTTTGAGGAACTTCTGAAAGGGAGGCCTTCGCATGACTGAGCCAGTGTTGAAGCTTGATCGTGTCTCGAAGTCATACCCCGGGTTCGAACTGCAGGATGTTTCGTTTGAACTCCCGCGAGGATACATCATGGGCCTGATTGGACCGAACGGCGCGGGAAAGACCACCACCATCAGGTTGATCATGAACTTGGCCCGCCCGGACTCCGGGA
>JANLFS010000006.1:23943-47110 GCA_024655925.1 Bacillota bacterium
ATCCGGCTGTTCGGTATCGACAGTAGTCGGTCGCCCCAGGAGACGAAGCGAAGGATCGGCTACGTTGGGGAGAATCAGAACTTCTATGATGAGATGAGAGTGAGCTGGACGGCAGGCTTCGTCAGGCAGTACTATCCCCAGTGGGATCAGGGTCTCTTCCAGACGATGCTCGACAGGTTCGGTGTTGATCCTAAGAAGAAGGTGGGAGCGCTATCGAAAGGGACTCGGGTCAAGCTCGCATGCGCGCTTGCCATCGCCCACCACCCGGAGCTTCTGATTCTCGATGAACCCACGTCGGGGTTGGACCCCGTGGTCAGACAAGAACTCCTTGCCGAACTCCTTGCGTTCGTCAGAGCTGGCGACAGATCAGTGTTATTCTCCTCCCACATAACCCAGGACCTAGAGAGGATTGCGGACTACATCACCCTGATCATCGGGGGGAGGATTGTTGACAGCACTGACAAGGAGGACCTTCTCGATCGCCACCGGAGGTCGAACCCGACCGCTTCCTTGGATGACCTATTGATTTCGCTCGTGAAGGGAGGAAAGTAGGATGCTCAAGCTCATCGTCAAGGACCTATACATTAACCGAGCTCAGCTCCTGACGCCTCTTGCGATAGTCTTCGCGATCTATGCAGCTGGTCTCGTCTTCAGGGATCAGGTGGTGGCAGGGTACGCCATGACGTTCCTCGGAACCTACGCGGTGCTTGTGACCCCCATGTTTGCTCTGGCATCGTTGCAGACTGAGGAGAAGAACCGTACGCTCGGGTTTCTTTGCACCATGCCCATCTCGCCCGGGGAAATTGTGGCATCCAAGTTTCTTGCGACTCTGGTTCTTGCAGGTGTCACGGCGACGCTGTTCACCGCCTTGGCAAGGCTCGGCCCCTCACTCATGCCGATGGAGGCTGTCAGGGAGACCTGGGGTAACCCCAGCTACTTCCTGTTGATTGCCCTCACCCTACCTGTGGCTGCGGCCGCGCTCATCGCCTTTTTCAAGTCTGGAGTGTCAGCTGCGCGGACCGTGGTCATGGTGGGGGTGGCGGTCTTCGCCTTCGGGAGCATGATGCTCAGCAGGCAACTGGGTGTCCACGGGAACCTTATCGCGGGAATGTTCGATCCCGGCCCTGGGCCGACTGCGGCCGTGCTTGTGGTTGCCTTGTGTCTCTACACTCTGGGTTACCTCGTGGCCAAGAAGGTGTTTGAGAACAGGGAGCTCTCGTAAGTCCCCGGCAGGACAGAGAACCTCTCGCCCCGAATGGAAGAACCTCAGAGAACCACTATGGCACAAGGGGCGAAACACATGAGGATCGACCTAGTCCAGACACTGCTGACCCTATCGAGTAGCCTGGACTACGCGTACCGTGGCATGACGGACCACCACCACATCGTAACCCTCGCAGCCCTCACCGTCGGCCGCGCCTTGGACATGGCCGAGAACGACCTCTCGGAGCTGTTCAAAGCCGCGATTGTGCACGATATAGGGGCGGTCACCTGGCGCGAGAAGGAGTCACTCCACGAGTTCGAGGTAGAAAACACAAAGCCCCACTGCAGGCGGGGGCGGGACTTCATCACCGGTTCAAGGTTTCTCACGTCCGCAGCGGACGTTCTGCTCCACCATCATGACAGGTGGTCGGGTGGCGACCCCGGCGGCCTCCGGGGGGACGAGATCCCTCTTGCAAGCCGCATAATCCTCGTCGCTGACCGGCTCGCTGTTCTGGTTCGGGAAGGGGAGCACATCCTGGTCCAAAGGGAGGCCATACTGGATCGAATCGGCTCTCTGGCCGGGACAGTGCTTGACCCGGGCCTTGTGGACGCCGTCCGCGAAGTCGCAAGGCCTGAGAGCTTTTGGCTTGATCTTGCCGGCCCCTGGCGTATGGACAGGATCTTGGGGCTGGTGCCTGCCCTGCAGGTGCAGGGAGATTCGGAAGACTTGTTCGAGCTTGCTCAGGTGCTGGCGACTGTGGTCGACGCAAAGAGCCCGTTCACCTACAGGCATTCTCAGGGCGTGGCCGTAGCATCCAGGTTCCTTGCTGATGTGTTCGGACTCGAGGGGGACAAACTCCGTACGCTGGAAACAGCTGGACTGCTTCACGACCTCGGAAAGCTGACAGTGCCGGATGAGATCCTCGAGAAGCCTGGCCCGCTCACGGCCGACGAGATGGACTGGATGAGGCAACACGCTTACTACACCTACTGGCTCGTGCATCCCATATCACCCCACCCCGAGATCGCCGAATGGGCTGCGTTCCACCACGAGCGATTGGACGGGCGTGGGTACCCATTTGGGAAGACCGGGGAAGACCTCGAACTCGAACACCGGATACTGTGTGTGGCGGACATATTTACTGCTTTGCGAGAGGATCGTCCCTACCGGACCAGCCTACCGTGGGCGGAGATTGAGACGATTCTCTCGAGGCAAGTGAGATCCGGAGGCCTCGACCAGGACGTCGTCGCGGCACTTCTGGCTGAGTCTGATGCTCTGGACGACATATGGGCTGACCTCTCGGCCAGACTCGCACACCTATGCGCGGCTGCGCCGTGAGCCTAGTTGAAGATGTGAGCTTGGAAAGGCACATCCCTGGTCAGTCCTTTCTTGCGCTCGCAGCAGCGATACCAGGCTACCTGGCCTGCGTGTCCAGTGCGGTCATCATCGCCCAGGCCAGAGTGTACGCCTTGGCCATCACATCCGGGCGCATCTTGTCTGGGGTGTCACTCAGCTTGTGCCAGTGGGGTGCGTGGTTGGACCGGTCCATGCCTGCCAGGGTGATGGCGGGGACACCTGCTATGATGGAATCGCTCGCCTCAGTGACACCGCCCTCTATCTTGGATGGGTAAGCCTCGAGTTCCGGCATGGCCTCCGCAATTCGCTCAGCCAGGGCCCGGAGTTCGGGGCTGGGATACAGGGAGGTCACGATGCCTTCCCGCACGAGCCAGGATGGTCCGGTCACCCCGAGCATCTCGAAGTTGATGGTCTTGGGGCGGACCATCTCGGCCTTGTGGGCGGCGAAGAAGTGACGTGCCCCTTCGTGCAGCGCTTCCTCACTCCCGGTGCAGACAAGCCATACCCTGGTGTGCTCCATGGGCTCGGATCGGAGCACCTCTCCCAAGGCCAGGACCAGGCCGGCCGCTGAAGCGTTATCGTTTGCCCCAGGAGTGAACGGGGTCAGCTCCGCGTGGACCGTCAGGGCCAGAAGGAGCAGCGCGAACGTACTCGGAATTACTGACACCGGCCACACCCAAGGCGCTCCCGTGAGCGCGCCGTATATGTAGATAGCTATCTGAGCGAAGAAAGACGCGAAAGCGGTGGTGCTCAGGAACCTGTAGACCGTAAGCCATTCGGGGGTGCTGAATATGATGGGGGTGCGTTGTGTGTCGACGTGCCCTATGAGCACCAGGTCTTGCCGGGCCTGCCCTTTCTTGGGCTCCGCCACCGCATAGACGTTCTGGCTCGGACGCTTGGGCAGGGCCCACCTGAGGGGGTTGTCGCGCAGCCCGAGTTCCAGGACCTCCGATGACATTACGAAGACAGCGATAGCAGCGGACACCCATGCGCTCACCTTGCCCGCAAGCGGGTATATTGCAAACGCGGCAAGCAGAGCCACCGATGCCACCAGGTGTGGCCTGAATACCGACCCGGAGGACGGGAATGTCTCAACCTGTGGCTCGAAACCGAGGCCGGCCAGGACCTCGGCGCAGTACTGGGAGCCTCGCCTCTCCCCTTCGGTGGCGGAACCCCTCGGGCCGATCTTCCCAGCCAGCTCCTGTATGTGGCGCATCCAGGCAGCGACCGCTTGCTCCACGCCTGCAGGATCGGGACGCGCGAAGTCCACACCGCGGTCATTATTCTTATTGGCCAAGCGCGGGCACTCCTTCCGTTCGACTGTGATCTATTGGTGCCTGTGATTCGCCATGGGCACTCTAGTCTCCTTGTGCCGCGCCCCCAGCTACGATCCAGATCTGCGATAGAACCACCTCTTCACCGTCTCCACCATAATGAGGTAGGCAGCCACCACCCCCACTAGAAACAGGAAGAACGGCGCCGGAGGTGGCACGAATCCAAAGGATCTGCCGATTCCGGTATATGGGATGGCAAAGCCCACACCCACTACGGCGATGGTGGACAGGAGCAGGGCGGAGCTTGGCCTGCTTTCGAGGAACGGGTGGCGTGTGCGGATCATGTGGATGACCAGGGTTTGAGTAGCCAGGGACACCAGGAACCATCCCGTTTGGAACAGGGGCTCCGCGGCGCGAAACCCGTGGAGCATCACAACATAGGTCAGGATGTCGTAGATCGAGCTGATGGGGCCGAACAGTATCATGAAGTTCCTGATGAAGTCGATGTTCCACTGCTTCGGGGCAGCGATGTAGTCCTCGTCGACACGGTCCGTGGGTATGGTGACCTGGGCGAAATCGTACAGGAAGTTATTCAGGAGTATCTGGACCGGGCGCATGGGGAGGAAAGGCACGAAGAAAAGGGCCGCGGGGACAGAGAACATGTTCCCGAAGTTCGAGCTCGTGCCCATCATTATGTACTTCATTGTGTTTGCGAAGGTGCGCCGGCCTTCGATGACTCCGTGCTCGAGGATGTGGAGCCCTTCCTCCATAAGCACAATGTCCGCGGCCTCTTTGGCCACGTCCACAGCGTTGTTCACGGAGATGCCCACGTCGGCTGCGCGCAACGAAGGAGTGTCGTTGATACCGTCACCCATATACCCCACCACACGACCGGCCGCCCTGAGTACGTTGATTATGCGGTTCTTCTGTTCGGGGCTGAGCCGGGCACAGATCGTGGCGTCCGCGGCACGCTGGGCCAACTCTGGATCATCCATGGCGTCCACATCTCCGCCCATCACTATGCCTTTAACTTCCAGTCCGACTCGCTCACAGATCTTCTCGGTCACCAACTCGTTATCTCCAGTCAGGATCTTGACCGCAACTCCGAGCTCCCGGAGTTCCCGCACTGAGTCGTCCGCGCTGAGCTTGGGAGGGTCGATGAAGGAGACATAGCCCACGAAGGTGAGGCCGGATTCGTCAGCGACGGAGTACACAGCACGCTCGTTGTGCACCTGGCGGTAGGCAACTGCCACGGCTCGGTACCCATCCGCGCTGAGCCGTGTGAACTCATCCATGGCGAAGACCCGAAGGTCTTCAGACATGTGCTGGACCTTTTCGTCCAGCTCTATGAAATCACAGGCCGAGACCACGCTCTCAGGTGCACCTTTGGTAATCAGGGTACGGATTCCTGCCTTCTCCACTATCACAGACATCCGGCGGCGGTTGAAGTCGAACGGGACCTCATCAATCTTGACATACTCGCCGATATTTGCCCCATCGTGCTTTGCGATCGCTGCATCCATCGGGCTCTTGAGGCTCGCCTGGAGCAGGCTATTCACTGCGGCGAGGTGGAATGTTCGGTCGGATGGCCTGCCTGCTGCGTCCACACACTCGTGAAGGGCGAGTGCTCCCTCGGTGAGGGTGCCGGTCTTGTCTGTACAGAGTGTGTCCATGGAACCTAGGTTCTGAATGGCCTGCAGTCTCTTGACAATGACTTTGTGTCGGGCCATCGAGGCTGCCCCGGCTGAGAGGTTGACGGTGATTATCATCGGCAGGAGTTCAGGTGTGAGCCCCACCGAGACTGCCACCGCGAACAACAGGGAGGTGAGGATCCCCCGCCCAAGGTAGGTATTGAGGATGAATATGAAGACGACGAGGAGGCCTATGACCCTGACGAGCAGAGAGGTGAACCGCCTGATGCCCCTTTGGAACTCGGTCTCGGGCCTTTGGACGGTGAGGCTCTTGGCGAGCCGCCCGAACTGAGTTCGTGCTCCTGTCTCTGCCACGAGCGCGGTGGCAGTGCCGGACACGACGTTGGTGCCGAAGAAGACGGAGTGAGTCATATCAGGCAGGGACGCAACGTGCCCGGGAGTATCTGCCGGCACCTTTTCGACCGGGAGAGACTCCCCGGTCAAAGTGGCTTGATCAAGGAAGAAATCCTTGGCTGACAGGACTCTAGCGTCGGCCGGGACTATATCGCCCACCCCGAGCTGGATGATGTCCCCGGGGACAAGTTCGGCTATTGGAACCTCGACTGGGACCCCATCCCTGACGACTGTGGAAGTGATTGCGACTTGCCTCGCAAGCTTCTGAGCAGTCTGCTCCGACCGGTACTCCTGGAAGAACTGGAGGGTCACACTGCCGAGGACCATGAGACCTATGATTATCGCTCCCTCTGGTTCGCCCAGGAAAGCGGAAACCACTCCCGCGCTTATCAGAACCAAGATGAGAGGTTCCGTGAAGAGTAGGAGGAAAGAGACCCAGGCGGGCCTCGCGGCGCGGCGGACCAGTTCGTTCGGTCCGTACTCGTCCAGGCGACCCTTGGCTTCGGAACTCGACAGCCCGTCTGTCCCGGCCTGGAGCCGGTGGAGAAGCTCCTCAATGGGCAAGTTGAGAGGATGGCTGCTCAAGCTCACGGCATTGGGGCGGGTGCGGCCGCCTCCATACACATCTGGCACTCGTTTCTCCCCTATCCGAGGTCGACGAAATCAGGGATCTCCTCGGTGATACGGTCATCGGGTGGTGGGTCATGTCTGCCATTGACCATGAACGCCACCGGCACAAAGACCAACACCACGACAGCAGCATACGCCATGAACCTGCGTGTGACAGGCCGGTATTCTGAGGCCGGGCCGCCTCCGGCTAGGTGATCACCGGGCTCCGGTTGAACCACAGACACCTGCTGCCTGAGTCCCATGAAGAGGGAAGCGCGAGGGGCGAAATCTGAGTAAGTCAGCGCCACCAAAGCCTCCAGGACAATGAGGAGCAGCAACAATATAAGCTGCCGGACGGGGGTTAGTCTGATCTCGTGCCTCACGTCTCGATCACCTCGAACTAGTATTTGCAGGCTGCGACGAGATGTACACGACGCCGGCCGCGAGGTCTCGGGGCCACCCTGTATTCTACCAATTTGGAAAAGCAAGACTATAATTCCACGCCTGTGTGATGTTCCCCTTCATCCAGGCCGAAAAAGTGGCCGGAGCGGTATGGCCGATCCCCGGCAATCTGCGGCTGAGCCTCGCGCTCCCAGGACACTGGTAGGATTCGCGGCACTGAAAAATGTACCACCCTGGAGAAGGAATTCGGATCCGACGGTAGAACTATACTGCCAATGGAATGCTGGTATACCAAGAGCCGGTGAGTCCGCTGGGAGCATTACTTCTCGGGGGCGTGATCCATGAAGATCCTGAGGACAGACGAGTCAGATTCCTTCCAACCCGCGGGTTATGAGGTGTTCCAGCGCCTGCGCGCCATGATACTCGACGGGGAGATCCCATGCGGCGAACGGCTCGTGGAGCGGCGCCTTGCCGAAGCGATGCTGGTGAGCAGAACCCCGGTCCGGGAGGCACTGAAGAAGCTCGAAGCTGAAGGGTTGGTCCATCGGTGCCGGTACGGAGGATTAGTGGTGTCGCGCATCTCACCAGAGGATGCCATCGAGATCTTCCGGATCCGAGAAGTGCTGGAGGGTCTCGCGACTCAGCTCGCTGCCACACTCAGGGACGAAGAGGATCTTGAAGTGCTCTCAGACCTGTTCAAGAAAATGAACGACGCAATACGGGACCGCGACGACGAGCGGTTCAACAGACTGAACGCACAGTTCCATGAGAGGATCTACGCCGCGGCCCACAGCCCACGACTGTATGCCCTCATAGCCAACGTCAGGGAATACCTCAGAAGTTACGCTCGAATTGGGTTCCGAAACTGGGGCCGCCCCGTCCGGTCGAATGAAGAGCACCGCCGGATTCTTGAAGAGCTCCAGCGAGGGGATGCAATAGGGGCGGAGGAGGCAGCCCGGCATCACATCAGGCAATCCTTGGAGGCAGCCCTAGGTGTGCTGCGGGAGAATGCCGAAGGACCGCGTTGACCTGATCATCCCGGCGACGAGCGACACCGAGTTGTGCAGACAACAGTGTTGGAGGACGTTCCCGATGATAGACTCAGTTGAGCCCCTGCAAGGGGGCGGTACTGTACCCCAAATTATGGGAAAATTCAGAGTAGCCGAAGCACTCCCCGGCGACGTGCGGCGGAACATTGCTCGCGTGAGTCCGTTGAGGTTTGAGGCCGCCGGGGTGAGCCCGGATGCGGTGGCGGCAGTGACGGGAGCCAGGACTACCTACGTGCGGTTCCTTCCGGCGCTGTCCAGCCAATGCCGGGAGAACGAGATTCTCATGGACGGCGTGATCCGCGAGAACGCCGGGACGACCCTGCGGGCAGAGGTGACTGTCTCGCTTGTGACGCCCAAAGATGCCCAGTCCGTGCTCGTCAACCCTCTCGCTGACCTTTCGTGGATGGACGATCACGAGCAGGCGTCTTTCCTGCGGCGTTACCTGATGGGGATCCCCATGGCGGTTGAGGACAAAGTAGTCGTGGCTCTGCCTGGGGCACGTGAAGTCCCTTTTCGTGTCGTCGGCACTGCCCCTTCAGGTTGCGTGGTGGTAGGCCCAGGGACAGCCGTCAGAATCCAAAGGCAAGGTTCATTCGGGGACAGTTCATCCAGCGTGGCCTATGAAGATATCGGCGGGCTGTCTGAGCAGGTGAAATTAGTAAGGGAGATTACCGAACTGCCCTTGCTCTACCCAGACATCTTCGCGCGAATCGGCATAGAGCCCCCGCGAGGCATACTCCTCTTCGGACCTCCTGGGACAGGTAAGACCTTGATCGCAAGAGCTGTCGCCCACGAGAGCGGTGCGCACTTCGTCCATGTGAATGGCCCTGAAATAGTGAACAAGTATTACGGCGAGACTGAGGCGAGGCTCAGAGAGTTGTTCGATGAGGCGCGCCGAAAGGCTCCGAGCATCCTTTTTCTGGATGAGCTCGACGCCATTGCACCCAAGCGCTCAGAGGCCATAGGGGATGTTGAGAAACGGGTGGTGGGGCAGCTCCTCGCGCTAATGGACGGCCTGGTGTCCCGGGGCCAGGTGGTGGTCATAGGCGCCACCAATATGCCCAGCCTTCTCGACCCAGCCCTTCGGCGCCCCGGGAGGTTCGACCGGGAGATAGTCATCCCCGTGCCCGACACCGCTGGCAGGCTCGAGATACTGAGAATCCATACCCGCGGGATGGCCTTGGACGAAGACGTCGACCTTGGTAGACTTGCGGCCATGACCCACGGGTACGTGGGCGCCGACATAGCTTCTCTGTGCCGCGAGGCAGGCATGCTTGCCCTCAGGCGCGTGATCCCTGAGCTGCCCAGCGCAGGCCGGGAGGAGCGAGAGAGAATCGCGTCCGATCTCAGGGTATCCATGAAAGACTTCATCCAGGCATCCAGGGCGGTTCGGCCTTCGGTCACGAGGGAGTTCTTCACGGAGATTCCGGACACTACTTGGGCCGATGTGGGGGGGCTCGAGGAGATCAAGGCAAAGGTCGAAGACGTAGTGATCCTCCCCCTTCGCAACCCCCAGGCTGCACTTCACCTCGGAACGAGCGCCGTCAGGGGACTGTTGTTCTTCGGCCCGAGCGGAACAGGAAAGACTCTGGTCGCGAGGGCGATGGCGCGCGAGGCTGGAGTCAACTTCTTATCCATATCCGGCGCAGTTCTCTTCTCCAGGTGGTTTGGGGAGACAGAAAGGGGCCTGCACGAGCTGTTCGATCGGGCCAAGCAGGCGTCCCCCTGTATACTCTGCATCGACGAGGTCGACTCTCTGGCCTCAATGAGGTCGGGAACAGGCGCGGCGGCAGAGCGCGCGGTGAGCCAGTTGCTGGTAGAGCTGGACTCCATGGACGCCCTGACAGACCTCGTCATTGTCGGCACCACGAACAGGATGGACCTGATGGATCCCGCGTTCCTGCGCCCAGGAAGATTCGATCTGGCTATTGAGTTCCCGCTGCCCAACGCGGAGGACCGGGCCGGGATCTTCGAGGTCCATCTCAGGGGAAGACCCCTAGGCCAGGAGGTGGACATTGAGCGCCTGGCCGTGATGTCGGAAGGTCTCACAGGAGCGCACATCTCCGGCATATGCAGGCGCGCGTCTTTCCTCGCCTTACGGGATTCGGTCCTGGGGCCGTCCCCGGGTGGTGTCATCACAATGGCTCACCTGTTGCGAGCCACGGAGGAGGTGATTCGAGAGAGAGAGGGCTTGATTGGGCGGCAGGCGCCCGTGGCGGGTGAAGACCGATTGAAAGGAGGAAGGGCGGGATGAGCACAGATCTACTTCCGGAACAGATCACATTCGCAGACGAGGGATTGAAGCAGGTGACTGTCTGGTCGAGAGGTGTGCTTCAGAACAAGGAGGCCCGGGACGTCGCAGTGGCTCTTGCCATGGCAGCTGGAAGCGACGGCAAGTTCGCAGACGCGTGGGAGAACTACGTGGATCTGCCAGACCGCGTCAACGTTCCGGTCAGGTCCTACGCGCGCATAAGCTCAGAGCCGATTGAGATGAAGTACGTCTATGTCAACAATGAACCCGACATCGTGGTGCTGCTCGAGGAGACTCTGGTCAAGGGACTTCCGATAACTGAAGGGCTGAAGCCCGGCGGTACGCTGGTCGTGAACACCAGGCGCGACCCGGCGTACATAGCGAAGTTCGTCCGCGACAAGAGGAACCTCGCCAAGGTGGTCTGCGTGGATGCCTCAGGGCTGGGGCAGGCCCAGGTTACCCTCTCAGGGGCAGAAGGCGCCACCGATGCCACCGGGATCGCCGGGGGATGGGCCGGCGTGCTGGTGGGGGCAGTTGCCCGGGCCACGGGCCTGGTCAGTCTGGAGGCTCTGAAAGCGGCCGCGAAGAGGCCCGAACTCGTGGTGAGCGGTTACGATTCCGCTGTCATCATGGAGTTGTAGGCCGACTCGCGCAAGAGGGAGTGAAGGAATCATGAGCGAGGCCAAGTGTGCGCACGGGGCACCGTTCGCCGGGACAGTCCCGGCGGCGTGCGGGACAAACGACAGAATGGTGACAGGCAACTGGCGGTCCATGAGGCCGGTTGCGGAAGCAGAGAAGTGCACTCAGTGCCTGACCTGCTGGATATCCTGTCCGGATGCCTGCATTACACCAACGGAGAACGCGATAGAGCACAACCTGGATTACTGCAAAGGGTGCGGGATATGTATCCGGGTGTGTCCGGTGGGCGCGATCGTAGGCGTTCCGGAACTTGAATTCTGGGATGAGACGGAAGGGAAGGGGGCATAGGCCGTGGGCAAGAAAGGACTGATGTCGGGTGTGGTCGCCGTGGCTCACGCCGTGCGCCTGGCAGACGTGGATGTGATCGCTTCGTATCCAATTCGCCCCTATACTGGTGTCATGTCTGAACTTGCCAGAATGATAGCTGATGGGGAGCTCGATGCAGAGTTGGTGTACGCCGAGGGAGAACATGCTCAGCTCAGCATCGCCTACGGTGCCGCGGCAAGCGGGGCGAGGACTTTCGTCGGCAGTTCCGGCGTGGGTGTCACATACGCGATGGAAGTCTACTCTCCCACATCAGGTGAGCGACTTCCAGTGCAATGCATGATTGCTGACAGAACCCTGGACCCGCCCGGTGACTTCGGGTCCGAGCACACTGACGCGCTGTGCGCGCGAGACCAGGCCTGGATCATGGGATGGGCGGAGACCCCGCAGGAAGCGCTGGACATGAGCTTGCTCTTCTACAGGGTCGGCGAGGACCAGAGAGTCTCCCTGCCACAGTTCCCGTGCCAGGACGGGTACTTTGTCTCCCACATACTGGGCCACGTGGAAGTGCCCGAGAAGCCGCAGGTGGATGAGTTCCTGCCTCCGTTCAAGCCAGTTCACTATCTCGACCCTGGGAACCCAATGATCCTTGGGGCCCAAATAGAGCCGAGCATGAGTGCGCCTCTCCAGTACCAGAGGCACCAGGCGATGAAGGCGGCACAGAGTGTCATTCGTGAGGCTACGGATGACTTCAACAGGATCTTTGGGCGGAACTACTCACCAATGGTGGAGTTCGTCGGATGCGACGATGCGGACGTAGTCTTCGTGATACAAGGAGCCCACACCTGGACCGCGCGCACTGTCGTGAAAAGGCTGCGGGATCAAGGGTACAAGGTTGGGCTCGCCAAAATCCGAGTGCTCCGGCCGTTCCCAACTGAGGAACTCCGCGAAGGCCTTTCAGGAGCCAAGGTCGTTGGGGTCGTGGACGTGGATGCGGCGTTCGGCATATCCAGCGGTGGCGGCGTTCTCCTCACCGAGGTCAGGTCAGCCCTGTATGGTCTGAGTGACCGCGTTCGGGTCATTGGGTTTGTAGCCGGGCTCGGGGGAGAAGTCATCACACGTGAGGAATTCTACTCCATGGCCAGGAAGATGTTGGAGGTCGCCGCCGCCGGCAAGGTGACCCAGGACGCCTTCTGGCTGCCATTTGAGTTGTAAGTGGGAGGGGGAACGGACATGGCTACTGAACTCGAGGAAATCAAGAGCCTGAGAAGTGCCCCGCTGGAAGAGTACTACGTGCCGGGACACCGGACCTGTGCGGGGTGTGGACCGGCCCTCACCTACAGGCTGGTGGCTAAGGCCGCCGGGCGCAACACGATATTCATCGGTCCCACCGGGTGCATGTACGTGGCCAACACAAGCTACGGGTGCAGCCCCTGGGCGGTTCCATGGATCCACGCACAGATCACGAATGGTGGTGGTGTTGCGTCGGGAATTGAGGCGGCATACAAGGCCCTTCTGCGCAAGGGAAAGAAAAAAGGCTCTTTCCCGAACATCATCGTGATGGCGGGTGACGGAGGCGCCACGGATATAGGCCTCCAGGCGATGTCCGGTGCGCTCTACCGAGGGCACAACATCCTGTTCATCTGCTACGACAACGAGTCATATGCGAACACTGGGATACAGGTGTCCCCCACCACACCATGGGGCGCCTGGACCACGTTCACACCTTCAGGTCCAGTGATCCCAGAGGGCAAGAGAATATGGCCCAAGGACACCCCCAAGCTGGTTGCGGCGGGGCATCCATCCGTCCGCTACGTGGCCACCGCCTCGCTTGGCTACCCGCTCGACCTGATGAACAAGGTCAGGCGTGGGTTGAACGCTGACGGCCCGGCCTACCTGCACATCCACGCCCCGTGCCCCAAGGGCTGGGTATTTCCTGCCGATCAAACCATCGACATGGCGAAACTCGCGGTGGACACCGGAATGTGGCAACTCTACGAAGTGGCGAACCACCAGTTCAAACTGACGCATCGGGTCCTCAAGAGACGGCCGGTCGAGGACTACTTGAAGCTGCAGGGGAGGTTCAGTCACCTGCTACCAGAGCACATCCACAAGATCCAGGCTTGGGTGGATGCTCGGGCCGAGGAGGTTGGAATCCCGGCAGTAGTGCCTCCCGCTAGGGGTCAGTGAGGGAAGGAACTTTGCCTGAAGAGAAGGAATTGAGTCACTAGTGTAGAAATATGACCGCGCTCGGGCGCGGTCCCGGTCGCCAGTGTTAGGGGCGGGCTCTCCCAAGTTACGGTATACCAGTATTCTAGGATACTCAGGAAGTCGGTTTTCCGGGATTATGCCAGTACCCTGGCATGTAACAGCAGGATGACCAACACAGCACATGCTTCACCCGGCCCGCCCCCTGCGATCTCTTCCAAATCCAGACTGACGGGAGGGCATTGAAGTGTCGAGAGTCACATTGACGAGGATGTCGGCAGCTATTGTGATTGCGCTCGTCTTCGTAGTACCCTTGTGCACGCTCGGGGTGGGAGCGCAGGTCGAGGTTCCCAAATTCCAGCTGCCCGCAGTCATCACGGCCCCGGGGCAGGCTCCAGAATACGCCATCGTTAACATGATGTTCAACAGGATCAGGATCCCCGTGAAGACGGATCCCATGCTCGAGGCCGACCAAATCGGGGACGCAAAGACCCTCATCATCATCATCGGGGGAAGCGGCAAGGGGCTTGGAGCAGCTGGTGTGGACCTAGCGGATGAGGTTGCACGGGCGAAGAGGCTCTTGCAGACTGCCAAGCAACGTGGGACCCGCGTGCTCGGCATACACGTTGGCGGGGAGGCCAGGCGCGGAGACAACTCGCAGGTGATGATCGACTTGGTCACTCCTCAGTGCGCCTGCGTGATCGTCAGGTCCGACGGGAACGCGGACGGCGTGTTTACTAAGCTGACCCAACAAGCCAAGATCCCACTCTTGGTCATCGAAAAGACTACCGAACTTTCCGATATTTTCATGAACATGTTCCAATAGCGCGTGTAATTGCGGTTCTTCGTTGCCCTTGGGACGTTAGGCCACAAACGTGCAGGTCAGGAGGAAGGACCTATGTGGACGCACTACGCGATCATAACACTGGCCATGGGGATCGCGTTCTACGTGGGGTTCTCACGCAAGCTGCCTGTCGGCCTGGTCATGGTGATTGCCGGCGCCGTCGGTCTTCTCGCCTCCGGGAACTGGCTGCCCATAAGGCACATGGTGGAGGGGTCGTTCTACTTTCTGAACCTGATGATGATAATCGCAATGAGCGTAGTATTTGTCACCGCGTTGGAGATGTCGGGGGGCTTCGACGCCCTGACCCGGCTTCTCATTCTCAGACTGCACCGGGTACCTGGGATCCTTCTATGCCTTCTTATGCTCCTGGTGATGCTGCCAGCTATGTTGACTGGGTCGGCCCCCGTGGCTGTCCTTAGTACCGGCGTTCTGGTAGCCCCGATCCTCCTGAGGCTCGGAATTCCGAAGGTCCAAACGGCGGGGATCTTGGCGATGGGTGGGCTTCTCGGGCAGAGTGCGCCACCCATCAACGTGATGATAATGATAATCGCCACGAGCGTGTTCATGCCCTACGAAGGATTCGACCTCCCTCTTGCAGTCCTATGTTTCCCCATGGCTGTGTTCTCCGTTCTGTACCTTGGGCGCAAGTATGTGAAGCGTGAGACGTTGGACACAATCGTCGCGGAGCTCAAGGAAGAGGGGAGTGAGAAAGGCTCCCCTTCGGGGTTGGTCCCGTTCATCCCCCTGATCGTACTTGCGGTGCTCATGTTCGGCCCCAGAATCTGGCCGACGAAGTTCGTCGATCCGGGATCTCCGCTGTCCTTTGCGGTGGCGGCTGCCGTCGCCCTGTTCACCGGGAAGAAGGTCGACCTCATTGAGCTGTCCAAGCGCTCCATGAAGAAGTCCCTGGGCGTCTTGGGCCTGTTTGTGGGAATAGGTGTGCTCGTCCAGGTTCTCTCCTTTACGGGGCTCCGTGGGTTCATAGCGGTGGCATCCATGGCAGTTCCGAAGAGCCTACTCTATCCCTACGTGGGGATCACGGCTCCTCTCTTGTGCGGTCCGCTCGTTCCGTTCGGAGCATCGGCGGTGGTAGGGCCGCCGTTTGTCCTGGCGTTCACTAACCAGAATTCGATCATCATTGCATCCGCGGTGTCCATGTTCCTTTCCCTGGGCTGTC
The DNA here is from genome assembly GCA_024655925.1 of Bacillota bacterium. Taxonomy (NCBI): domain Bacteria; kingdom Bacillati; phylum Bacillota; species Bacillota bacterium. The sequence goes on from JANLFS010000006.1 coordinate 39,326, forward strand.
TAGTTCCTCCTACGGCACTATCAGGCCTATTCGGCGCCAGGGTGGTGGGCATAGAGAAGGAGTACGGCAAGGTGTTCAGGGCAGTCCTGGTGCCTGCGATACTGACTTTCATCGAGGCCCTGGTGTTCATGATCTACGCCAACCCCATCGGCAAGTTCTTTGGGGTATAGGGGAGGGGTCGCCGTGAACATCTTCACCGTCTTCAACTGGTTGTACAGGGCCATGCTCATATACATGGGCGTCTTCCTGGTATGGAACATGTTTGAGCATGACAACGTGAAAGAGCAGGTCATGACAGTACTGATTCTCATCCCGATCGTCTTCCGTGTGGTCGGGTTGAAGTAGCAGAGGGGGCGGCAGGTGTGAACAGAGGTGCAGTCGTCGGTCGGGCCTTGCTGCTCCTGGCTCTGGGCGCCGTGTACGCCACCCCTGCGGCTATCGCATTCGTGCGACAGTGGCAGCCTGAGCCGATAGTGGCCGGACCCGGAGTCACGAGACAAGTGATGCTGAGCGACTACTTCGCCGGGATTAAGGGCAGCCCGGTCGATACCGAGGTGTTCATACTCGAGGGCGAGGAGCCAGGGGGAACGATGGTCGTGCTGGGCTCAACCCACCCGGTCGAACCAGCGGGTCTACTCTCGGCGACTTTGCTGGTGGAGAACGCAGAGGTGAGGCAGGGCAGGTTGATAGTGATTCCGCGGGCAAACGAGAGCGGGTACACTGCGACCGAGCCAGGACAGGGGTATCCGGACAGGTATGAGATAGAAACGGACTCGGGCACAAGGTGGTTCAGGTTCGGGATGAGGAACACGAATCCCATACACCAGTTCCCTGACCCAGATGTGTTCGTGAACGCCGCTTCAGGTCAGAAACTGGCCGGGGCGGAGGCGGGCAACCTCAACAGGAACTACCCAGGCCGCCCCAACGGACGCCCAACTGAGCAGCTGGCGTGGGCGATCATGGAGCTGATCAGGAAGGAGAAGGCGGACATTTCCGTGGACTACCACGAGGCTCCGCCGTGCAGGCCTCTCGTGAACTCGATATGCGCGCACGAGAGGGCGATGGACATCGCGGCTTACGCTGTGGTGCTGCTTGAGGAACAAGACATCAGGATCAGGCTCGAGGCCTCTCCGCCGAACCTCAGGGGCCTCTCTCACAGGGAATGGGGAGACTACACAGACACCATGGCCGTGCTCATAGAAAGCACGAGCCCGATGCATGGACCCCTGCATGGGCCTGCAACCACCGATCTTCTGCTCACTGCCAAGGACGAGGTCTACGAATGGGCGTCTCGAATCGGGCGAACAGTGCAGAAACACACCGCTGAAGGAGTTCCCATAGCGGTCCGGGTTGGGCGGCATCTGACCACGGTGATGTCGCTTGCAGAAGCGCTGACGGATTTCGAACCGGACAGAGGGATCGTGATTGAGGGTATTCCCGCATACGCAGAGATCGTGGCGAACGGAGTAGGGCGCTACCTGAAACCCGCGTCCGGAAAGTAGGGGGTGATGCACCAAACATCGAGCATCGAGAAGATCCTCGTGCCCAGCAAAGATGGAAGCGATCGAGCCTAACACCAGTTCAGGGATGGGAGGAACGGAAACATGAGACTACGCAGTTTCAATCGACTCTTGCTTGTCCTGGTCACGCTCACCATCGTTCTGGGCATGGTTGCGGGGACGACCCATGGGACCATGAAGACGATGGTAGTAGGGTCGAAATGGGCGGTCTCCGCGAGAACTCCAGAGGCGGCACTGGTAATGGCCCAGATCCTCGAGAAGGGCGGAAACGCGTTCGACGCAGCCGTGGCCGGGAAGGCGGTAAACGGGCTCACAGACGCAAGCATGAACGCCACCCTCGGAGCGGACTGTCAGATCTTGGTCTGGCATGCGGGTCTTCAGAAGGTCATAGGCATCAACGGGTCGGGCTGGGCGCCCAAGCTTGCGACCATCGACTGGTACATGGAGAACAACGATGGCAAGATCCCAGTGAGCGACGGCCTCCTTTCAGGGACTGTTCCCGCCGATGTGGACGCCTGGTGTACGATACTTGCCAGGTGGGGCACTATGAGCCTTGAGGAGGTTCTCAAGCCGGCGCTGGAAATGGCCGAGAAGGGCTGGGCGCTCAGAACCGGCATTTCGTCAGCCAAACTGCTGGCATATGAGTCCTCGTACGCGTCCATCTTCGGGCACCACCCGGCGGGCAAGGAACAATGGTCGGTGGGTGAGATATTCACCTGGCCAGACCTGGCCCGGACTCTGTGGAAGCTGATCGAAGCGGAGCGCGCCAACGCGCACAAGGGCCGGGAAGCCGCAATCATGGCCGCCAGGGACCGGTTTTACAAGGGAGACATCGCGCGGGAGATGGCTGAGTTCTCCGAGGCGAACGGGGGCCTCTTCCGTTACGATGACTTCGCCGAGTACTCTGTTGAAGTTGTAGAGCCCGTGTGCATCGACTACCGGGGATACCTGGTGTGGAACAGCCCAACAGCTTCACAGGGAGCGACAGTGCTGTTCTGGCTCAACCTGCTCCGCGGATACGACCTCAAGTCCATGAAGCATAACAGCCCGGAGTACATCCACCTGATGCATGAGACGATGAAGCTCGCCTACGCCGACAGGGAGAAGTACCTGGGCGACTGGAACTTCCACCCGATACCATATGACGTCCTGCTCAGCGAGGAGTATGCGGCTGAGCGGAGGAAGCTCGTCGACATGACGCGCGCCGTCAACGAGATGAGGCCCGGGAGCGTGGAAGGGTTCAGGTCGTCCATCCAGGAGACTCCCACTTCGATAGCTGGTGCAGGCGATGTTGAAGAGTACTACATCGGCACCAGTTACCTGTGTGTGGCGGACAAGTACGGCAATATGGTGTCGTGGAAGCCCAGTCTGCACAGCGGATGGGGAACCGGTGTCGCGATGGGCACGACAGGTGTGGTGTTCAACTGCAGAGGGGACTACTTCGAGCTGAAGGAGGACCACGTCAACTCCCTGCAACCGCGCAAGAGGCCGAGGTCGACCCTGCAGGCAACACTGATCACCAAGGACGGAAAGCCGTTCATGGTTGTGGGAAGCCCGGGCGGGGACGACCAGCCTCAGAGGGAAGTCCAGACCATCGTGAACGTCATAGACTTCGGGATGAACGTTCAGGACGCCATAGAGGCCCCGAGATTCTCCTCGGCCTCCTATGTGTCCTCCGTGTTCCCCCACGCCTACAACAACCCTGGCCGCATCACCCTGGAGGGCCGGATTCCCCCGGAGACAGTCGAGGCCCTGAAGGCACTGGGACATGACGCCAGGTCCACCGGGGATTGGGGCGTCGGCAGCGCTCTCAGTGTCATCCTCAGGGATCCCGTGACCGGCGTGTACTATGCCGGTGCCGACCCGCGCAATGCCAACATGGCACTGGCGAAGTAGGGGCGGGCAGCTCTGGGTGTTGAGTGCTGAGGACTAGTTGACCTGAGAACCGCTCGCGGCGCACGCGAGGCGACCCGAAGAAACGAAGACGGCGGGCGAAAACTCAATGTCCGACGCGGAGCCTCGTCCGCCGCCTTATGAAGATTGTCGGCGCTTCAAGGGTGCTTTCGATACCACATACAGATTCTCATACAGTCTCGGTATACCGGTATGCATTATCTCGCTATTCTCATCCCGTGGGCGGGTGATTCTCGACTTTGAGAACACTACACAAGACTCCAAACGACAGGAGGGCTATCTATGAAACTGAGACTCGTTGCGGCGATGATTCTCGTGGCTGTCCTCGGAATGTTCACTGTGAGCGCGCCCATCACCGCGAGCGACATGACCCGGCCCACGATTCTTGGGACGCATCACATGGTTGCGTGCGGCCACTGGCTTGCCACCTATACAGGCAACAGGATTCTGGAACGAGGGGGCAATGCCTTTGATGCGGGCGCGGCCATGGTGCTGGCGCAGTCGGTGTTAGAGAACAACCTGTTCGGATTCGGCGGTGAGGTTCCGATTCTCATCTACTCGGCGAAGGATAGGCAAGTGTACTCGATAGACGGGAATATGGCCTCGCCGAAAAGTGTGGATTTCGATTGGTTCATCGAGCAAGGCATTGCGGCGATCCCCGGCGACGGGTTGTTGCCGGCGGGTGTTCCAGCGGTCCTGGACGCCCTCATATTGCTGCTGGACAAATGGGGCACCATGAGCTTCTCTGAGGTCTGCCATGACGCCTGGCTTTACGCCTCCGAGGGCTTTCCAATGTACAACAGCGTCCGCAACAGCATAATCAGCATGGAGAAGCGGTTCCGCACGGAATGGCCGAGTTCCGCAGAAGTATATCTCCCCGGCGGCCGGGTGCCGGATTTCGGAGAAATCTTCTACCAGAAGGACCTGGCTCGAACCTTCGAGCGGCTGATGGAGGCAGAGCAGGCCGCGCTGGTTGCCGGCAAGACAAGGTCAGAGGCTCTGCGTGCGGTGCGTGACAGGTTCTACCTGGGCGATATCGCGGAGGAGATAGTCAAGTTCCAGAAGGAAAACGCCTTCATGGATGATACTGGCACTCCACACACCGGGAACCTGACCATGGAGGACTTCACGTCCTACAGTGCCAAACTGCGTGAGCCCTGGATGGTCAACTACCGGGGATACGAGGTCTACAAGTGCGGCCCGTGGACGCAGGGGCCAGTTTTCCTCCAGCAACTGAATCTCCTAGAGAACTTCGACCTCAAGGCCCTCAAGTACAACACAGCACATTACTGGCACGTCATAATCGAAACCGCTAAGCTGGCCCATGCTGACAAGGACCGGTACTACGGTGACCCTGACTTCGTCTATGTCCCCAAGGAGGGACTGCTCTCCAAGGAGTACGCTCGGGAACGCGTCAAGCTCATTGATATGGGTAAGGCACTCAACGAGCACATCCCGGGTGACCCGTCACCTTGGGACGGCAAGAAGGGCTGGATTCCGCCGACAACCACAATCGCTTCTGATGCCAATCTCCAACCTGTCGAGGTCGCGGCTGATTACATGAACCTCCACGTCCACGACACCACCGGGACCCGCGCTGTTGACAAGGACGGCAACATGTTCTCCGCGACCCCCAGCGGAGGCTGGTTCACTTCGTCGCCGCTGATCCCTGGGTTAGGATTCATGCTGGGAACCAGGGGTCAGATGTTCCACCTTACAGATCCAAAAGCGCCCACAGCATACTACCCCGGTGCCAGACCGTGCACTACCCTCACTCCAACTCTTGTCCTAAAGGACGGGAAACCGTTCGCGGTGTTCGGAACACCAGGCGGCGATACGCAGGATCAGTACACCCTCCAGACCTTCATCAATGTGGCCGAATTCGGGATGGAGGTTCAGTCGGCTATTGACGGCCCCAAGGCTGTGAGCTACAACTTCCCGAGCCTGTTCTATCCATATACCCAGAGACTAGGGGCCATGGCGGTGAACAGGGGTGTCCCTCAGGAGGTTGTGGATGAGCTGAATAATCGAGGTCACAAGTGTACTTACATCAGCGGGACATTCAGCGACGCGACCACCATGATCATGAAGCATCCCGAAACCGGGGTCCTGCACGGCGGCGCAAGCCCGGCCAGGGATAAGCAGTATGTCATTGGCTGGTAAATTATGGGGGATCGGCGGGGGAGGGCGGTCCCTTCCCCGCCAAGAGGAAACGACGGTCAATACGTAACAGGGACCGCCACTGAAGAATGCTGAAGGGCACCTGCGGAAAGGAGCGAGCGCACAACATCGTGTGTAGCCGAGAACTCAACTAACGAAGGGGTGTATCGCATGTCAGTGTTCAACATTAAGTGGCTGCACCGGCACTTTACATCTGCTGCCAAGATAGTCCTTGCTGTTGCGATTGTAGCGTCAATGTCCGTTTCTAGGGTAGAGGGAGCAACTTACCGACCAGTGGTAAGAGGGTTGAACGGAGCGGTTTCGGCCGGACATCCACTAGTGGCCGATGTTGCTTTGCAGGTCCTAAAAGATGGGGGAAACGCGATAGATGCTGGTGTAGCTGCCACATTGGCAACATGTGTCCTTGAACACACCCATCACAGCTTCGGCGGCGAGTCCCCCATACTGGTTTACACGGCAAAGACGGGCACTGCCGTAGCCATAAACGGCGTGGGACCCGCTCCGGTTGCGGCCACGGCAGAGTTCTTCCTCGATACAGTGGGAGGCATTCCTGACGAGGACAGCATACTTAATGCCCCGGTGCCCGGGACCTTCGATGCCCTGATACTTGCACTTGACAAGTATGGCACCATGAACCTTGCTCGAGTCATGGCCCCTGCCATACACTATGCCGAGGTTGGCCACCCTGTGGATGCATACATAGCCGGATGGATAGACAATGCCAAGGACATAGTGGGTAGATGGCCCACGTCGTCTTCAGTCTTCCTTCCCGGCGGGCAACCACCAAAGGCAGGGGACATCTGGAAACAGCCTGATTTAGCTAGGATGATGAGGACGCTTGTCGAGGTGGAGGCGGCAAACGCCCATAATGGCAGAAGTGCAGCCCTCAAGGCAGTCAGAGACGAGTTCTACAAGGGCAGCATAGCCCAGACCGTAGCCAAGTTCATGGAGGAGAACGGCGGCCTCATCACCATGGAGGACATGGCTGCCTACGAGGCAAGAATCGAAGAACCGTGGACTACCGAATACAAGGGCTACACTCTAATCACCAATGGTACATACACCCAGGCACCGGCATTTCTTCAGGCAATGAACATACTCGAACCCTTCGATCTCAAGGCTCTCGGTCACAACAGCCCCGCCTATATTCACCTCGTGAGCCAGGCGATAATGCTGGCCATGGCGGACAGGCACGCATACTACGGCGACCCAGACTTCGTAGAGGTACCCAAAGAGGGGCTTCTTTCAAAGCAGTACGCTGCTGAGAGGCGAAAGCTGATAGACCCAGCCAGGGCAGTGCCATTTTTCCCTCCGGGCGATGCGTGGAAGTATCAACCGGGCGGACGCGCGCATCTAGCTGGAACACACGTAGCCAACCTGACGTCAAGCGCCCCAACCGATTATGAGGATCCTCGCGTGGTGGACGCCACTGACACGATTTACCTCTGTGTCATAGACAGAGACGGCAACATGTTCTCAACCACATCCAGCAACAACATGGGACCGCGACGAAGCGGCGTGGTTCCTGGGAATCTTGGGTTTGTGCTCAGCGGACGTCTGCGACAGTTCTCACTTGATCCCGATAACGCCAACTACATACTGCCAGGCAAACGACCTCGCATAACTCCGTGCCCGGCTCTAGTCCTGAAGGATGGCCAGCCATGGATGACTCTCGGTAGCCCGGGAGAAGACGTGCAGGTTCAGGTGCTAGTGCAGACCTTCCTGAACGTAGTGGAGTTCGGCATGGATCCGCAGGAAGCTGTGGAGGCTGCAAGGTTCAGAACTTTCGCGTTCCCGGCCTCTCAGCACCCCCAGGCCATATTCCAGAGAAGAGTCAATGTGGAGGCCAGGATTCCTGAGTCAGTCGTTCAGGAACTGACCGCGTTGGGATGGGATGCCAGGACCGAGCCCGACTGGCAGGGCGTCAACGGCGGCGCGGCCATGATAATTCGCGATCCAAATACGGGCGCTTTAGCAGCCGGAGCCGACCCACGCCGGGCTTGCTATGCCGCGAGTTGGTAAACGTGCCATTGGTGTTGTGTAGATCCCCGCTACTGGCGTTTACTATGCTGGCGCCGCTCCGAGAAGCTCTAACTTGGCCCTTGCAAAGCAGGGTGCACTGCGGTCAGGTTGAGTCTTAGAAAGGCAATTCTCCGCCTCGTCGGCGGAG
>JANLFS010000006.1:47120-58353 GCA_024655925.1 Bacillota bacterium
CCGCCGACGAGGCGTTTTCGCAGCTAGGCCTCGGAGAAGGGGGCCGTAAGCGTACGCCCCCTTCTCCCTTCCGGAGGACACGGGACCCCTGTTCTGACGAGGAGGTGGTAGCCACCGGGACACTTCGCTTACCGCAAGAGTTGATTGGAGTATCGTAGCCCGCCCGTGTGTTTTCGTTGTATCCTCCGCATTCTATGGCCGGGGCCACCCAGGAGCCGGGCGGCCCCGGCCCACGGCCAATGCAACTTGAGAGCGCGCGAACGCTCAGGAATGAGACAGAAAGGGAGGAATGGCAAGTGTACAAGGCAAAGGCGCTTTGGGCATGGATGTTGGCCATACTCGTCCTGGTTGTGTCAGCCCCTGTAGTTCATGCATGCACAGGTTTCATGGTCGGCAAGGACGCTTCAGTGGACGGCAGCACGATGATCACGATTCAACAAGACACTACCAGCTACGACTTTGATTTGGTTTATGTTCCCGCCAAGGATCACCCGCCGGGAACTATCAAGAAGTTGGTGGACTATCCCCAGTGGCTGCGCAACTTCGATCTGCACGGCAATCCAATTGATGCCGAAACTCAGTACACTGGTGTGGAGATCCCAGAAGTGCCTCACACGTATGCATACATGAGAAGCCTTTTCGGGGTCATGAATGAGCACCAGGTATCCATGGGCATGTATACCATCTACCCTCGGCCAGAGCTGCGACAGGGAGAAGATGGAGTGGCTGATGGTAAGCTCAAGATGACCACTCTGTCGTTCGTCGCCATGGAGCGGGCCAAGACTGCACGAGAGGCTATCAAAGTCATCACAGAACTGGCCGAAAAGTATGGGTTTGGAAGTGAGTACTCGGCGGGGAAGAACTTGATCATAGCTGATCCTAACGAGATATGGCAGCTTCACATGGTGCAAGTTGGACCTTGGGAGCCCGACTCCGGAGAACCAGGCGCCGTGTGGGCCGCGCAGAGGGTGCCTGATGACCATGTGGCAGTAGGCTGCAATGGATTTGTCATCACTGAGCTTGATCTGGACAACCCAGACTATTTCATGGCATCGAGCAACGTGAAGACGCTAGCCATCAAGAACGGCTGGTGGGATCCGGACAGTGGAAAGCCTTTCAATTTCGCTCAGGCCTACAAGGGGACTGTGGAAGGCCTGGGGACGCTGCAACGCCACTGGCGCGGCTACAGCCTCATAGCTCCCCATGTCAAGCTTCCCCGCGGGGAGGAGGCGTTGGCCTACAAGGGACCTGAAGGCGAGTACTACCAGTATCCATTCTCGGTGAAGGCTGAGAAGAAAATCTCAGTGGCAGATCTGAATGTGTTCGTACGCGACGTGTACGAAGGCACTGAATATGACCTGACCAGAGGCCCCCTGGCCGGCCCGTTTGGCACCTGGCACCGCACCCAGGGTTCTTCCTTCAGGGTAGGAGACGAAAGGGTGCAGGAGGCCAGGGGAATACAGGCAGACTCAAGTCAGTTCACCGAGATCTGCCAGATGCGGGGCTGGCTGCCCAACGAGATCGGTGGGATCGTGTGGTGGGCACCAGGTCCTCCTAAGGCCGCTGTGCGCGTTCCCTTCTACATCGGAATAACCGAACTGAGCAAGGAGTACAGCGAGGGGAACAACCACATGCGGTTCAAGTACGGCTTTGAGTGGGGCAAGACTGCCGGTTGGGCGGCTGTCTTCGTCAATACCTTCGGGGATGTAATGTACAACTACATAATCAAGGACGTAGTGGAATTCCAGAACAAGATAGAGGGCCAGACTTTCTCACTTGTGCCGGCAATAGACAAAGTCGCACTCAGTCTCTATGAGTCTGATCCAGTTGCAGCGAGGAAGTTCTTGACACAGTGGTCCAATCAGTTCGCTGAAGCCGCTGTGAAACAACACTGGGACTTCGCCGGACACCTGATCTGGAAGTACCACAACAGACTCATCTGGGAGCCGACCATAGCCCAATCCCCCAAGATGCAGGACGCAGACTGGTGGATTCAGAAGGCTCTGGAGTGGCAGAAACAGGTGAGACAGCAGTAGACAGTGGAACCCGTTCCCATCTGCGAGAAAGACCTGATCACACCCAAATGCGGGCAACATGACAGGAATCGAGTAAGGGCTGTCGCAGAATCACGCCTGGGGCAGCCCTTTCTCTACCCCCGGCCGTTGCCGCCGAAAAGCATGATGCCGGTGAACCAGAGCAAGGATAGCCCCACGGCTGCGGCACACGTCACCATCATCCAGAAGAGTGCCCAGGCGGAGAGGCCCACCTTCGGGCCAAGCGCGCTGAACCCGAGCGCGAAGAGGGCGGACACGACCGCGGCCGGCGCGGCACGGGTGAGGAGGCGGGCGGCGGCGCCGGCGAATTCCCGGGCCGGCGTGCCCGGAGGGATCGCGAGGCCCAAGTGGGTGCAGTCAACGAGGACCAGGAGTCCAATGCCCATAAGCGCCGACTCCAAGAGAGCAGGTGGGCCTCCTCGGTAGACCAGCCCGGCGCCCCACATCGCCAGACTTAACCCCCATGAGATCGTAAAGAGGGAACTGGACCGGCGCAGAGCGCCTAGCAAGGCCGCGAAGGCCGCGATCCCCGCGATGGCCAGGAACGCCTGCCCGGGGGCCATGAACCCCGCCCCGGCAACATGAGCAGCTCTGGCCGCTAACGTAATGGAAAGCGCTGTGGATATCCAAAGAAACGGGTTCAACCAGACGCCCTCCCCCTAAAACCCAACTTGCTGCACACGCTGGGTACCCCGGCTCAGAAGAGGCCCAAGGCACGAGTCAATGGGTCCGGCCCCGTCCCACTCTACGACGGAGAGGCCCACTCTGAGCAGGCCCACAATCTTCGCACGTTGTTCCATGGCCCACCACCGCTTGGCCACCTGTTCGGCAGGGGATAGCCCTATGAGGCTTTCAGCGTGGGTGACTGCAGAGACATAGACAACAACCGGATCGAAACCGCGGGCCGCAAGGTCCTGGAGCATCTGGACAGACCTGGAATCGAGAAGAGGCGTGAAGGCGATCACCAGGGCGCCGGGAGGCAGGACTCTCTTTGGGATCGCCCCGATCTCCCGAAACGCGTAGCTCTCGAAGACCCGCATCCGCGCGAGCCTCTCGAGAATCACGTAGAACTGCCTCTTGCCTGCCTGGGGCGTAGTCCATGCCATAGTCCCGCCGTACTCAATGAACCCAACTCGGTCTTTCCGCTTGAGATAGTGAAGGGCGATGCTAGCTGCAGCCCTGGCGGCGGAGTCGAGGGCGGTGTAGGCCGCGGGGCCCACGTCACGTAGGGAATCCACGAGTATCACCACATCCATGTTCCGCTCTTGGAGCCGCTCGTTTACGAACAGACTCGCCCAACGAGATGATACACGCCAGTTGACTTGCCTGGTCGCGTCGCCCGACGCGTACTCGCGGACGCCCGAAAGGTCGATCCCCTCACCGGGTGTTCGGGAGGTGTAGTCCCCATTGTACAACCGGGTGCGGCGGGCGGACCCCCGCGAGAACCTGACCTCCCGGACCTCGGGGTAGACGAATATCTGAGTTCCGGGGACTGAGCGGTACCCGCTCCACACGAGCCCCGCTCCAGACAGTACCCTGCATTCCAGCTGGCCTAAGATATACGCACCACGTGATGGAAGAGCCATCTCGAACGTCAAGTCCCGCACGTCGCCGGTGTTCATGGACACCACAATGCGCTCGGCGGTGCGGGGTTCGTCGGCACCATGCAGGACTACGTGGTTGACCTCAAGAAGGGGTAGGTGAGTGCGGGTGGACACTCTGGCGCGGACAATAGCGGTCTCTCCCTCAAACCACCGACTCCGCACAGGTTCAAGCTCAACGGAGTAGTCCGGCTCCATACGTTCTAGGACGCGGAGCCCGAGGGCCACCACGAAAGGAAGTCCGACGAGCACGAATTCGAGCCTGCCTGTGACCACACATGCTAGGATAGAGACCCCGGCGAGCGTGATGTAGGCCAGGTACTTGGAGGTGAGGCCCTTACGATCTTGCACCCTACTCTCCTCCCTGGGCAACCTTTGGAGTTGGCACGATTGTCAGAATGTCGTTCAGGATCTCTTCGTTGGGCACCCGGTCCACCCAGAGTTCCGTGCGGAGCAGGAGTCTGTGGGCTAGAGCAGGCACCGCCACGGCCTTCACGTCTTCGGGCGTGACGAAGTCCCGACCACGGATGGCAGCCCTTGCGCGGGCGAGCTTGAAGACAGCCAGGCTGCCGCGGGGTGACGCGCCGAGTTGCAGGCGTCGATCGTTCCGAGTCTCCCAGACGATACGGACGATGTACTCCTCGACATCTGGGCTGACGTATACGTTCTCGACCGCAGCCTGGATCCGGAGCAGCTCGTCCTTGGTGACCACCGGGGCGAGGTCCAAATCGTCGCTCTTGCGCTCTTGCCGGCGGTTGAGCATGTTCCGCTCGGCCTCGGGTGAGGGGTAACCGATGCGCAGACGGGCGATGAACCTGTCCACCTGAGCCTCGGGAAGAGGGTAGGTGCCTTCGAACTCAATGGGGTTCTGAGTGGCGATCACGAGAAAGGGAAGTGTCAACGGGAAGCACTGCCCCTCCACGGTCACGTGCCGCTCCTGCATCGCCTCGAGAAGTGCCGACTGGGTCTTGGGAGTGCCGCGGTTCACTTCGTCCGCGAGCACGAGATTCGCAAAGATGGGTCCGGGCCTGAACTCGAAAGTCTCCCGACGAGGGCTGTAGACAAACCCGCCCGTGACGTCGCCGGGCAGGAGGTCAGGAACGAACTGGATCCGCCTGAACTCCAGGTCCAGGACACGTGCGAAGCTCTCAGCTGCAAGGGTCTTGGCGACCCCAGGGACATCCTCAAGGAGTAGGTGCCCGTTGGCCACTATCCCCATGAGGGCCGACTCGAGTACATCATCTTTGCCCACGACTGCGCGGCTGACGGCTTCCACGATCTCACGGCACTTGCCGCGGACCCATCCGAAGTCAACTGAAGTCATACGAGGTCCTCCATCCATTCGATGATTCTCAAGATCTCTCCATCCGGCACCCCGCGCTTCCACGCGTCGGCGTTCCGGCGCACTTCCTCGAGCACCACTGCAGGTGCCTTCCGCAGGTATATGGTCGAGAGGAAGTAGTCGTAATTCTGCCTGGATATCTCGACCTTCCGGCGAAGGTCGTCGAACTCCCGGGTGACCTGGAGCCTTACTGTGCTGACCCTCGAGTGATGTGTCCGTAACCAACTATCCGGGTGGACTGCCGCGCTCGCGTGGGAGCGCGCTTCGAAGTACAATGCGGAGAAGCAGAATACTGCTGCCGTGCGGGCAACTGCGGAACTCCACTGCTCGGGAATCCGGACGAATGCGAGGAAGGCAATAAGGCCGAGGCCAGCCGACACAGCGACTGCAGTAAGCCACGGGACCCGTGGGTGGGTTTGGGAAAGGTCAGCAGGGCGGCGTTCACGATCCACGGCAGACACTCCTTATCTCGGCCAGGGCAGATATGGCGGCCGCGCGATCCTCGGCCGACATCCGATGCTCGCTGAACCTCGCCCTCTCGAACAGCTCGGTGAGGCTCCAGAGAACTGCAGACGGAATTGGGAACAGCGCGAGGGCTTTGGCAACATACTCCTCGGGCGTGTAGTGGGGCTGCGCCGGGAAGCCCAGCTTCTCGGCAAGCAGAAGAAACTGCTCGTAGCATCTGATCACAGCAAGCCTGGTATCGGGTTCGCGCTCAAGCTCGGCCAGGGCAATTTCGGCGAACTCAGAGGCCATGTTCGGGATAGATTCCGACGGTTCCGCTGAAGCGGGCACCCCTTCTTCGCGAGTGCGCCGCCCTGCAATCAGAAGCCCTGCGTAGACCAGCGAAGCAACGATCGCGGCACCGACTAGGATCAAGAACCACCAATCCCAGGCAGAGCCTCGGATGCGCGGGTCAGTATAGACCGGACCGCGTTGCCCAGGCTCGTACTCTGGTACATCTCCCGGCGAGATCTCGAGGCCGGGCAGAGAGGTCGGAACTTCGCCGCTCTTGAGCGAAGATATCACGGGGATGAGTATGGCCGCCGCCGCGAGGCACATGAGGGCAACCGCGGCGATCCCCTGCCAGACAGGGACCTTGGGAGACTCTTGGACGCGCTCGTCTTCGTCTTTCTTCCTCTTCCTCCGGCTCGCCATGACCCAGGCCAGACCGAGTGCGAGCATGACAGTGCCCAGGGCAACAAGCCCTGCGAAGATGTAGACCAGAACATCGCTGGGGTCGACGGCGCGACCGGGGCCGCGTTGGAAAGAATCAGGCCCCTCGGGCCAGGTGCTTGCCAGGCCCAAGACGAACATGGTGCCCAGACACATCAGAAGGATGAGGAAACCGAGTACTCTCACCAACCTCGCGGAAGGGATGCTGACCACCTCGGTTCTACAGAGCAAAAGCCCCTACGTGGGACCGTGGTCCCGGTAGGAGCCATCAGCTGCGTGCAGCGGCGGAAGCGAGCTCCATCGCGTGCAGATCTACTCTCCAAGTATAGCACAACTCACCCCCGCTTGCCGGAGATGACCCTCGTGCCCGCTGTACCTGCCAGGGCGTCTATGGCGTTCGCGAGGGAGGCTATGATGGCGACTTCGCCCCCTGCCTCGACGAACCTCCTGCACGCCTCCACCTTCGGCCCCATGCTACCCGCTTTGAACTGACCTTCCTTATGGTACCTGGTCACATCCTCCAAAGTCATCGCATCCAGGTCCACCTGGTTCGGCTGCTTGTAGTTGAGCGCGACGCGGGGCACGTCTGTGAGGATGAGAAGAACGTCCGCATTGACATCCATCGCCAAGCGTTCAGCACCGAGGTCCTTGTCGATCACTGCTTCCACACCAGCGTAGTAGCCGTCTCTTTTCACCACGGGTATGCCGCCGCCACCGTTGGCTATGACCACAGCGCCAGATTCGATCAGGGCGAGGATGGCTCCTCTCTCCACGATGCTTATGGGATCCGGCGACGCAACCACCCGTCTCCAACCCCGGCCGGCGTCATCCACCCACACCTCGCCGGTGGCGGCCATGCGCCTGCGGGCGATCTCTTCGGAGTAGAACGGGCCCACAGGCTTGTTCGGCTTCTGGAAGGCAGGGTCGTCCAGGCTCACGAGCATCTGGGTGACGACTGTGACCACGGGTTTTGCGATGCCGAGCTCGGCCAGTCTCTTGCCGAGGCACTGCTGCAGCATGTACCCGATCTGGCCCTGTGACTGTGCCCCGCATACATCCAGAGGCAGCGCCGGCACTTGCGCAGACCCGGCCTCATGCTGGATCAACAGGGCCCCGACCTGCGGGCCGTTCCCGTGGGTCAGGACTACCCGGTACCCCGCGGCGATCAACTGGGCCACCTGGGCCGCGGTATCATCAACGTTCTTGAGCTGCTCCTGGGCCGTGCCCTTCTGGCCCGGCTGAAGAATGGCGTTGCCGCCGAGGGCCACCACGATGGTCTTGTTGTTGTCCAACCCGCAACCACTCCTCCTGGCGTGCCTACGCGCTTGGGCGCGGCGAAGACAATTCTGCTCTCATGGAAACGCTTTGCGCGGTCTGAATTCGGGATGCAGCCCGGGTTTCCTTTTCTTATTGGGGTTCAGAGCAATCAGTGCCATGCGCCAGATCCTCGCCCCACCTCTGTACTAGCCCATGGCGGGTCAGCCCAAACAGGTCCAGAACCCGGCCCACCGTCTGGTCGACGATGTCCGAAACACTTGTGGGCTGAGTGTAGAAAGATGGGACAGGAGGGACTATGATCCCACCCGCTCGAGTGACCCGGATCATGTTCTCCAGGTGGATAAGGCCGAGAGGGCTCTCTCGTGTGAGGAGGACGAGCTTCCGCCGTTCCTTCAGGCTGACATCAGCCGCCCGAAGCAGGAGGTTATCCGTGTACCCAGATGCTATGCCGGCCAGAGTTTTCATGCTGCATGGGGCCACTATCATCCCATCTGTGAGAAAGGACCCGCTTGCCACGGCCGAAAGAAGATCGTAAGGCCCGTAGGAGTGATCTGCGATACTCCTCACGCTGGCCGCCGTGTGCCCGGTCTCATCCTCCACAATAGTCTCCGCCCATTCGCTCATTACCAGATGTGTCTCTACCCGGAGTGATCTCAGGACCTCCAGGAGCCTGACCCCGTAGATCGCTCCGGATGCACCCGACATGCCCACAACGAGCCTCATCCAGACCTCAACCCTCCAGCGCTACATCGTGTGAGGAACGCAAGCCAAATATAGCGCACAGAAACCCCGGTGGCAACCGTGGACTGCCGGGTCTTTGATGGCCCGGTCGGCCCCGGACTCGCGGGGGACGCACCTGCTGAGTTCATGGCGTAGGGGGACTGAGCGCCAACTCAGACGTCAGGCCCTGGCGCGGGCCTCGAGACGCCGGAGAGTCTGCTGGGCCGCAATACCGGCAGCGAAGCCAAGGGCCATGTTGGTGGTGAGAGCCAGGGCTATGGTAATACCCATCGGAAGCAGGTCCCACCCACGAACCTCCGCCGCGAACTTGGACATCTCCAGTCCCACCATGAACATCATTGTCCCGATGACACTCTCCGGGAACACCACGAAAAGCTGCTGGATCGATCCTGCGAGGAAGAGCCCCAAAGATATCTCTATCAGGCCCTCGATGATATTGGTCCCACCCGTGCGAGCGCCGAAGAAGTACTGCCCGGCAAGCCCGCCGGCACCGTGGCACATCGGCATCCCGCCGAAGAACGGAACCACCACGTTCATTACACCCATGTTCAGCGCAAGTCGACGCTCACTCACGGGCTTACCGGGGAAGTACCGGCTGATGAGGGCGGAGGCTGCTATCACTGCATTGGTCAGTGTTAGAGGGACTTGGGCGAACCCTGCGAGCACCATCGCATCCCAGACCTGCCGAGGGCTGAACGAAGTGAGTGGAGGCGGTGTGAAGCCCAGGCGGACGGACGGCCCAAGCTCACCCTTCGCCCAAACCACGAGAAGGCCCAGAGCCATGAGGAGTATGGCCGCGGGGGCGTACCTGTTCTGCCTGAAGAGGATGATGATGGCGACGGAGGTGGCAGCAAGGCCCCACCCCGTCGATGCCATCCTGAGCCCCTGGTAGGCGAGGAGCAATCCCAAGGCCGCCTGAACGCCGCGCGTCACCGGCTTGGGGGTGAGGACCGCGATCCTGTCGATGGCCCCGCTGAGGCCGAGAACGAGCCAGACCACCCCTGTCCCGAAGGCAGAGGCGTATACTAGGGAAGGAGGCCACTTTTTGGCGATGGCCATGACGGCGAGGATCTTCATGGGCTCCAGAGGCATTGGAAGATGGTACACTATACCTGTGACGATATTGGTCAGCCCCATCATCACAAGGAGCCCGGCCGGGTTCATGCCGCAGATGGCTATGTAGCCGACTGCCAGGGGGAAGAGGGTACCGAAGTCCCCCATGGATCCTGCAAGCTCCCTTAGGCTGAACTCGAAGTCCTTTATCCTCATGGGTTCATCCCCCCCGAGGCGCGGTCTGTCCCAACGTCCGGCACGCCTGCATACGCCGGGGCTTCCTCTATCCTCCGGGCTCGCCCCCATGCCCCGGGGCGCTATTCGCGGCTGTAGACGACCCTGCCCGCAACAATCACGTTCCTGACTTCGAGTTCGCTGTCCAGCACGACGACATCCCCGTCCATCCCGGCCTCGAGCCGCCCTTTCCTGCTGGAAAGCCCGATCACTGCGGCTGGGGCGGTCGACGCCATGCACGCAGCGTCCTGAACTGACACCCCAACGAGGTTCACCATGTTCCTGAAGGCCTGGCCCATTGTGAGGGTACTGCCTGCGAGCACGCCAGAGTCTAGGCGGGCTTGGCCGTCCGCGACTGTCACATGTTGCCCGGCGAGATCGTACTCGCCGTCAGGGAGCCCGGCCGCGCGCATCGCGTCCGTGATGAGTATCGTTCTCATATTCCCTTTCACTCTGGCGAGAAGAGATACCATTGCCGGGTGGACATGCAGGCCGTCAGCAACCACTTCGCAGGTGAGCCCATCCATGACGAGAGCCGCTCCAACGACTCCGGGCTCTCTGTGGTGGAGACCTCGCATGGCGTTGAAGGTGTGGGTCACGTGGGATAGGCCTCGAGACACTCCCGCCTCCATCTGGACGAAAGTGGCGTCGGAATGGCCGGCGGCGACCACGACGTTCAGGCTGGCGAGGAGCGAGATGAGGTCGAGAACGCCATCTGCTTCAGGTGCGACCGAACAGATTCTGACGAGCCCTTGGCCTGCCTCGAGAAGCGACTGAAGAGTGCCACGGTCAGGGGCCTGGATTCCTTCAGGGGGTTGCGCACCTTTACGCTCCAGGCTCAGGAAAGGCCCTTCGAGGTTGACCCCGAGAACCTGGGCACTGTTCTCCCACGAAGTCCAGGAAGCGCGGGCAATGGCTCGGGTGGCCGCAAGCATCTCCTCCTTCGGTGAGGACATCACGGTTGGCACAAATCCCGTGGTTCCGTGTTTCACGTGGAACTCACCCATCTGTGCGATGGCCTCAGGTGAAGCGTCCATCGCGTCGGCGCCGCCGCCCCCGTGCACGTGAAGATCTATGAACCCGGGGACCACTGTGCATCCAGATGCGTCAATCACTGTATGCGCCTGTTGCCCCCTCAGGATGGAGTCCGGTCCAACCTTGTGGATTCTGGTCCCCTGGATCAGGATGGAACCCGGATCGAAGATGACATGTGGGGTCACTACGCGCCCAGACGAGATGAGGATCCTCTGATCCACTTGCCTCCGCCTCCCCATGCCGCTACGTGCTTATGCTGTGTGAAGCACTCCAGGCGCAAGTTTCGCCGGGCGGGCACGATGTTCCTCCACCATGCGTCGAAGTGGAGCCAATTGCACACAGATTGGAGTTCTGGGAGCGCAGGAGATCTGCGATCTGTGTGGAACAATCTCGCGCCTGCCGCGGAAGTTGCACCCTGGCAACATGCGTGTTGCATCAATGAAGCACGCGGAGGATCCACGGCAGTTGCCCCCCCGGCCACCAGAACGGGAGCGGCCCGCCCGGCACGGAGTTGAATGGGCCGCGGGGGCGTCACATGTCTTGTCTGGCATGGTCGTTGCTATTGCGTTGGGGGTGATTCGCGCGACCGGTCGGAAGACCCGCGCACGGAGGAGGAACCGACCCATGCACGTCCATCTCAAGTATGGCAAGTCCCGGTTCAGCCTGGATACGTCGGCGCTGGGAGACCCGCCGGTTCTCACGGGGCGCGAACCGCCGGT
>JANLFS010000007.1:0-9479 GCA_024655925.1 Bacillota bacterium
CCTTCTTGGTCTTTATTTCGGCATTCCTGTCTGCACTGACCTTGCCGTCCTTGTCAAACGGAACCTTCGTCTGCGCGGTGTCGATTATGGTGCGAACGACCTTGCCGTCCTTGTCAAATAGGGTGGCAGCCATTACGAGGTCAACTTGTGCAGCGGCAGCTTTCGACTTGGCAATCGATATTCCATGACCCAGGCCAAGCTTCACAGCTCCCTCTCGAACGGAGACAGCGTTCTTATGAGCTTCTTCTACAGCAGCGATGTAATCCTCGACAGTGATGGTAACGAGAGAAGCCAGTTCGGGGATGTCAGGCACAGCAGTGTGAGAAGCGTCACGGCGCTTGGTCTTCATAGACTTGATCTCGTTCACCGTCTTGCCGATCATCCATTTCTCAAGCTCAGCGATCTGCTCATGCCATTCTTTCTTGATCGGGGAGGCCTTGCGCATTCCATAGTCGTTGCCAAGCTCGACCTTGGTCTTGTATTCAGCAGCCAGGTCAGACGTGACCTTGAGGTCTTTGTCGAAGCTGATCTTGGTCTGAGCAGTGTCAATGGTGATCTTGACGACCTTGCCTGCTCCATCGAACGCGACCGCTGCAATAGTAGTGTCAACCTGAGCCACTGGAGGGACTACCTGCCCACTCTTGTCTACCGTCAGATCCTTGGAACTGCGGATGGAAGTGATGTGCCCAAGCCCCACCTTCGCGATAGAGCCCGCAGCTGACCCCGGCGCAGGCAAGGCAGCTAGACCCAAGACTGCCGTAATAAGTAGAAGACTTGATACTACCCTTTTCACGTCATATCTCCCCTTCTTTCCACAATGCGTTTGGACGCCACAAAATTATACCGCGTGACTTGCCAATACGCTATAGGATTTGTGATCCATGTTACAAATTGGGCTGCAGTTGGGACACCCTGGGGTTCTCGCACCTATCTCGCACTCCACCGTGCCGCCCTTACCCCCGAACTGTGGAGAAGACACTGTGTGGTTTCGCCGTGCCACTGTTTCTCCCGGGGTTGATGGACCGAGCATGTCTGGCTGTTGCTGTGGCCTCTTCCCCAGCAGCTTGCGCCCGGGTCCTGAATTCCCGCCTGATCCTTCGGCGACATGTATCGAGGACTCCCATGTCTCCGCCGCCCATTGTAGTACCATAGGCAATCCGAGACCAACGCGCAGGCATCCCCGAAATCCCGGAACTCGTGCCTCCCGTAGTCAGAGCGAATGAGGCCAGCTCCTCTGTCGCACTGCGCAGGTTACACTGCAGTCAGAACCTAGAATGCAGAGCTACATGCAAAGGAACCAGGCTACACGCATAATATCACAATATCCCTCCGATTGGACATGCACAAAGAAGCAATTGCGGTGTCGGTTTCTAAGAGACAGGGAGGTTGGGTGAGCCACTGGGGCCGCATCCCGAATACGTTTGCGGATGCTCGGAAGACCCTCAAGCCGTTGGGCGGGACTGGGGGACTCTCGGTGTGCTACGAAGCCGGATCGACCGGATATGGGCCTACGAGGATGCTCAACTCATGGGGTCGCTCCAGCCCGTAGCGAGGCCGGGAAATCACGGCGGATACTGTGGTTATCGAGGTCGGGGAATCCTTCTGATAACCTGCTCCTGGGCTGCGTCAGCTGGCAGGTTGTCGGGAACTGCCGCTCCTGCGGATGCGTCTTAAGGGTGAGGTTCCCTGCGCCTCTACGGGGGAGGCAGCGAACGCATGACAAACCAGGCGGGTGCGCCACGCGAAATTCCATGATGATCAGGATAACCTCTCAACCGGCAGGAAACGCATAGGTAGGCGCGAATAGTCCGTCAGTGCCATGCACATCGAGAGAGCGCTACGTAGCTGAATCTATCGCGCGGTACAACTTTGGGGGTCAGAAACGCTCAGAGTGTTTCAGCCTTGCGGTCACGGCGGGTGGTAGTTGCTGGCTGTCGAAACCAAGGAGAGGCAATAGAAAGCGAGGTCAGAATATGAAAAGAGCATCCATGATCTCGGGTGTCGCTGTCTTGTTGTTATGCGTTCTGGCAACGGTGTCCTGTGGCTTTGATGCCGGAGTGTCCGCCAGAAACAAAGCAGATATAGATTCCGTGGCCGCGGGGAATAACTCCTTTGCCTTTGATCTCTATAGCCGACTGGCAAGAGGCGAGGGCAACGTATTCTTCTCACCTTACAGCATTTCATCCGCGCTGGCCATGACCTATGCGGGCGCCCGCGGGGAGACCGCCAAGCAGATGGCTCATGTGCTGCATTTTAGCCTGGCTCCAGAGAGACTCCATGCTGCTCTCTCGGACCTGACGGCGATGTTCAATGATCCGGGAAGAGCCGCCTACTCTCTCTCTGTTGCCAATGCTCTGTGGGGGCAAGTCGGCTACACGTTCCGTCCGGAATTCCTAGACATCGCCGGCAGGTACTACGGCGCCGGCTTCAAGGAAGTTGACTACATAGATGATGCAAACCGCGAGCAGACCCGACAGACCATTAACGGATGGGTGGAGGCAAAGACCAACAACAAGATAAAGGACCTCATCAAGCCCTACGATCTTACCGCGCTTACGCGCCTCGTCCTGACCAACGCCATCTACTTCAAGGGGAAATGGGAGTTTCAGTTCAAGCCTGAGAATACGAAGACCATGCCGTTCCATATCTCGGACGAAGAGCAAGCAGACGTTCCGATGATGCACCAGATGGCGGAGTTCAGATATGCGGAGAACGACCAGGTCCAGATTCTGGAGATGCCCTACACGGGCGGCGATTTGTCGATGGTTATCCTGCTTCCCAAACCTGGATACGGAATTGAGGCTCTCGAAGGCACCATGTGCCCAGAGAATACTCGATCCTGGTTATCTCAGCTTTCTAGGGAGAAAGTTGAAGTGTTCTTGCCGCGGTTCAAGCTGGAGACGAGACTCCTGTTGAACGGGGGATTACAGGATCTCGGGATGATAGATGCATTCGATGAGTACGCAGCCGATTTCTCCGGCATGACTCCAGGTCGCGACTTGTATATAAGCAAAGTGATTCATCAGGCATTTGTCGAAGTCAATGAGGAGGGCACTGAGGCAGCCGCTGCCACAGCAGTAATGATGAGTGGCAAGTCAATCTTGCTGGATGTACCGCCTGTTTTCCGCGCGGACCGACCGTTTGCTTTCTTGATCCGTGATCTTCGTTCAGGAAGTATCCTGTTCATGGGTAGGCTGGTTGACCCGCGCGGTTAGAGATACATACGACTTGGTGCATGCGTTCATCTGCGCCGGAAGGGTGATTCTCTCTTTCCGGCCGTGCTGGCCCAGACCTACCATGAACAGATGGTGCAATCCGAGAGATCGAAAGACTCGGCGCAGCTCACGACCACAGACTCCTGGCGAGACGGGAGGAAGAGGGGCGAGGAGAGTCGAACCTTCCCGAAGGCCATGGACTTGCTGGGAAGGTGGTACACACGTCGCCCCGTAGGGAATCCCTGTTCACCAGAGACTTCATGTTGATCTGTTCGGCCACATTGCTGTTTTACGTAAGCCTTCACCTCCTGCTGCCTACTCTGCCTGTGTATGTCCTTTCGTTGGGTGGAGCCGAGAGCGACCTCGGGCTTGTGACCAGCATGTTTGCTTTTGCGTCGGTCTTCGCAAGACCCATCGCCGGTAAGCTTGCGGACGACGGCCACAAGAAGGGCCTCATGATCGCGGCATCTGTTGTTTTCCTCGTATCGACCTTTCTCTACTGTGCTCTTCCCTATATCAGAGCAGTGATAGGTGTACGGGCTCTCCAAGGGTTGGGTCTCGGGTTCTACTCCACAGGAGCAAGTAGCCTGGTGGCTGACTCGGTGCCCGAGGGAAGACGGGGTGAGGCTCTGGGCCATTTCATGATGGCCCCGAGCCTTGCGATGGCTCTCGGGCCGGCCTTAGGCTTATTCGTATCTGAGAGGTTCTCGTATTCCGCGCTTTTCATGGTTTCTGGGGTCCTCGCTGCGCTGGTTCTTATGGGCACTGTCTTTATTGGAACTCACTCGCAGAGTGGGACTGAGGCCGCCCGAAGGGGTAGGCCCAGCAGTCATCGGGCTCTGTCTTACAGCTCTGCTGGAGCCAGAGGCTCCTTCATCAATACGAAAGTGGTTTTCCCCTCGATAATCATAGCCTTAGGTGCTGCTACCTACGGCGCCATAGCCTCGTTCCTGGCGGTATACGCGCGATCAAGAGCGATCGAGAACTCCGGGTTCTTTTTCACCACCTTCGCGATGTCGATGTTCATCACGAGGAGCGTGGCCGGCGGACTCTCCGACCGCAGGGGAAGAGCAGCCGTGATAGCCCCCGGGCTGCTACTGGTGTCCATGGGCATGGCCATGCTGGGGTTGGCAAGCACTCGATCGTCATTCTTTGCGGCGGCGGCAGTGTTCGGAACAGGGTTCGCCGTGATGCAGCCAACCCTGGTTGCCCTCACTGTGGACCACGTTCGTGCGGACCAGCGTGGGGTCTCCCTGGCAATCCTTTTGGCCATGTACGACGTTGGTGTGGCTCTTGGCGGGCTGGCGGGAGGTGAAATCGCGGAACGCCTGTCCCTTGCGTCGGTGTATGTAGCCATGTCAGGCGTGGGCTTGGCGGCGTTCGTCATCTTCGTCATTGGGTACGGGCGGTACTGCCGCCACCCGTCGTAGACCTAACCTCTACCACTCGCTTGAATCGCTGGGCACAAGGCCGACCGAAGCTGGCGCCGATGCCTGGACTCAGCTCCTCCCGACAGCGGTTCCGACTTGAACCTGCGGATGCTGAACGAATAGACCAGCTGGAAAACTCGGCCGGTCTATCTGGTAATCTCCATCTCGTGATCGATTGCGATCTCGACGGTCCCGGTAGAAGAGTCGTTTGCCGACGCTTTGCCATACAGACGCACTGCGTGGAATGACAGCGATTTGAGTCGGGCTCCCTGAAACAAGACTCTGTCCTCTATCGCGATGCTTGTCACACCGCCCTGCTATCATCTCATCGTTTGGTGCCTGAACCAACTGCAGCCGTGGGCGGTTCATCCAACCGCTATACCCATCTGGGCTCGGAGGTTCACGATTCATGGTGTCACACAAGGTAGCATATTCGTTGGCGGTATGCACAAGGGTCCTCGGACCCACCCCGGCGAATCTGGGATCCTGTCGAGCGCCCTCGCCTAGCTGGGGGGCAAGGGTCGTCCTTGCGGAGATCGATGCGGAGATGGGTAATTCCGCAGCCTCGACGCAGACCTGTCGAGCTGGGATACAAGCTACCAGCCACCGGATGGCTCCAAGAAGATCGCCTGGCAGTCGACTCGGTTGAGCTATCTGCTCTGCTCACATTGCGTCGTATGCAGGATTAGTAAGAATAACGGCAAATAATAGCTGAGAATGCAATTTCGCCCTCGGCCCTGGGGCATTCGCCGGGAGAGGTTTTCAGTGAACAGAATCGTGGACGTTCTTGAAGCTCTCAGAACCGACAGGCGGCTGTCGAGGCATGCACGGACCTTGGCGCGAGTCTACAAGCGCCTCAGGAATGATCCCGAATCTCGAAACTGGGTGTTCTATACCATAGGCGACGCGGTCGACGGTGGCGACCCCGCATCCAACTTTCGGATAGGTCTTGCAGTTCGGCCTGCCGGAGTATCACTTCCCGGTTACGCCCTTGCAGTGGGGGTTGTTCCCCTCCACGGGACGGATAAACACGCACGCGTTTCCAGAGGCGTGCGCTACGTGATAAGGCGGCTTGCGTCTACCACAAGTGAGCCTTCTCCACATGGGCCTGGACCAGTGAACTACGTAGAGCGAGCTTATCCTTCCACGATTCCACCGATTGGGCTTGCCCACGCCCTCCTAGACGCTTGTTTAGAGTGGCGAGAGAAGCGGCGTACGCACTGTAACAATGGAATGCGCGCGTCATCAAGCGAGTCCTCGGTCGCTTCTGGGCTTGAGCGTCCGCAATCGCGCCAAACCTCCCTTTCGCGCATAAGGCGCAAAGGGAAGCGGCGTCTGGCACATGCATACAAAGGGCTAGCCCAGGAAGCAGTAGCTCCTAGCATCGACTGGCTGGAGAGCGGGTTCACCTCGATGCATCTGGTTCAAGTGGAAGCACCGTCACAGGAGTCTCTTGACCAATATGACAATGTCATTGCTGAGGCCATCGGGAAGACCCGGTTTCTCGGAGCAATCGAGATGCCCGATGACGCCGTAAGCTCCCTGATTGGCCTGATAGCGCACAGATTCGCGGACTCCTCGGATCACCGGACTTGCGCCGCTAACCTCGCTCGGACCTACCCGTGCGCTGTGGCTTACATGCTTGTCCATGTGGCCCGCAGCGAGTACGTAGAAGGAAAGGTATGGCCGGCGGTCGCCCGGCGTTTGGGGGGCATAGAACTGTGGCATGCGAGACTTCTCGGACCGAGCCTTGAGATCTGCCGCAAGCGACATTCGATTGCGGTATGCAAGACAGATCGCGCGCAACGATATGTGACTCAGATGCTTTTCCAGGGGGGTATACCAGACTCGTATATCCCCCAATTCATTTCCTACGTAAACGATCGTTTCGTAAGACGCGGGTACATATCTCCGGGCACCGTGGTATCTGAGTTGAGGAAAGGCCCAAGACGCGGCTACTGGTTTGATCGCCAACTCAGCGCGAGCCACGGGGCCATCCGCAGGCACGGAGACTACTACCACAAGGTGACCAAGCCAATCAGGGATTTCCTGATGCATGGAGGCGAGTGGGCTGAACTGTGGGTAGCTGTTACCGCCTCCGCAGTCGGATCCGAAAACGGCGTTCCGCCTCATCTCGCCAAGGTTGCCCCTTTGAGGCTAATGCGTGTGCTTCAGGATTCGTTGATGGCCGACATCGCGTCAGCGGCAGCCACCATGGACGAGCAATTGGCTGAGGAAGCGCCCGGCGGCCCGCACGACAGCGGCGGGTTGCACGCTCGCGCACGCCCGCGCCGCGCGGGCGCGGTGGAAGTGCGGCTTGACCTTGACACACTGTACCCTGCGATCCAAATTGGCGAGCTGTTCTTAGAAGGCGTGTTCGACGGCACCGCCGTGGTTGAGGCCGTGGTGAGAGGGATCGGGGGACGGCACCCAGTCTGCAGGAAGAGGCTGGAAGCACGAAAGACCGCCGGAGGGGCAGTTACGGTTCCCGCTGCTATCCCGCTTGCGAGCCTGGATGGACCGTTGAGTTTGGATCTTGAGTACGGGACATGCATGCTCTCGTCCTACCCCGTGACATCGATGGGCAATAACGATATCTGTTTCGTGTTCTCACAGACGGGCCGTCTGGTACATGAGGACGTTCTCGAGGGAGCCGCCGTGTGGATGCTGGTGCGTCAGGGAGCCGAGATCCTCCCAGATGCCGCAGTGCGGATGCGCGACGCGGTTCCCGGCGCAATTGGCCACGATCTGGCATTGCTGGACCTTCAAAGATGTGAGTCCGGCGAGGTTACGGTTTCCGACGGCATCCGTGAGAGGCGTTTGGGGGTACGGCCCGAGCTTGTTGATGAAGACGTGATTCTCGATGGAGGTGAACGCTCAGAGGGGGCCTTTTGCGGAGGTCGCCCCATCTTTCAAGGCCTGCTCCCCAAAGCCCGGTTTCGGTCTGCCCGGGGAGGCAGTGACTGCGGAGTCAATCTGCGGGAACTTCGTCTCACTATACGAACACTCGACGACGGAGCGATACGCGAAGTGAACCTTACGGAAGGCTTCGACGCGGTCGACGAACGGGAAGGGGCTGTCGACCTCAACCGGTTGCTTGAGACGTACGCCATCGAGAACGAACGCCCGCTTAAGGTGTCGTTGGACTGGCCCGACCGGTTCGGCATGCGTGGCCGCGCTGCAATGGTTCGCCTTCCGGGGCTTATCGTTGACTGGGGTGATCCGGTGCTAGTCCCGGAACATGGCAAGACAGCACTGGTTGACGTCATCGTACCGCCAGGGTGGGAGTTGGTCCCAGACGCCCCTGCGCGGATACGCGAGCGGTTCGATGAGGTTTGTGTAATCGAGTTCAGGTCCGACGTTGTGGCAATCTGCGGAAGCCTGACCTCAGGCGGCGAGAGACTTCGCATAGCCTTTGAGCCGCCAGCGGTTCGGTGGAGACTCGAGGGGTCTTCCGACGGCCAGCCGCGTCCATGTGTTGCGGCAGAGGCGTGGAGCTCGGCTGCGCGGGACATTTGGCTAGAAGACATAGATCACCTCGTCTGCGACACCCTTTCGACCATGTTTTCCGTGCCGGGGGTGCGTGCTGTAAGGCTTGAAGCCGGGGGCGTTCGCCAGCTCCAGAACGTCTCTCCTGGGACTCAGGTCGTAAGGTTGTCCCTAGGTAAGCTGGCCGAAGTTGCCCGTGGCCAGCCACCGAGCATCCCAGTCTACCTTTCTCTAATCGGCTCAGGACTATCGGAACTTGCCAAACTGCGTGTGGCCACTATCCACTCTAAATGGACGCCGCAGTCAGTAGATGGAGCGCTTGCGGAGGTCCCTGAGAGCCGCGGTCGGAAGGCGATCAGTGTAGCATGGGCGGGGATCACTCCCCGCGTCCACATGACTGTGACCATCGGCCCAGCTTGGAACCAAAGAGGGCATGCGTGGCAGGCTCAGATCAAGCCGGGTGCGTCCGGCTGTTCGTTTGATGTTGGAGAGGCGACCGCCGGGCCATACCTCATGATCATAGCGCCAGAGGAGGACTCTCTGTGGGTTCGTCGGCCCAACAGCAATACGGCCCCAGTCGATGAGTCAACCGTGTGCGAAGTGTGGGTGTCCGACGGACGTCCTCAGGTCCGGGGACTTAACGTAGTCAAAGAGGGTAAGAAAACACACTGCCACGGGACTGTGCATCCCGAGGCTGCCTGCGCCAATCTCATGGGTGCCGCGTTGTACGATTCCCAAAACGGACCCCATCTGGTGGAGGTGCCCATCCGCGTTCTGGGCGGTGGCAGGTTCGAATTCGTGATCGACGTGTCGGAACGCCCTCCAAGCATAGTGGGGGTCTGCACGCGCGGTTTGGACCCCCCGTATCGCTTCGTCGCCGTCGGGCAATGTTTGTGTGCCATGGAATACCTGACTGGAGACTCCGCCGCCTCATGGGCTGCCCGAATCAAGCACTTGGGTGAGGGAATACGAGTTTGGATCATCCCAGAATCCTCCGCTCCCATGATGGTACCTTTCGTATTTCGAGAGAGTGTGCTAACGGCCATTGCCGGAGGACAAGCCGAGAGCGGATTCTCGCTTGGACTCATAGGTTACCCTGGAGCTGTCAAGCTCGTACGGGGTTCCGGCGACTCAGATTTCGTCCTTGAGACCCAGACTACTCTCGTCAGGTGCCAGAACCCCAATTGCCCGTATCCTCGCGACCTTATCCCTCAGGAGGAGTGGGATCGCAAGCATTACCCAGGGTGCAAACGGTGCAAGTCCGAATACCGCGTCGTCAAGGCGCGGCTGGGTATCGACTACGACCTGGCGCATCTTGCAGCGCGCACGTGCCCGGAAGGAGCCC
>JANLFS010000007.1:9489-16232 GCA_024655925.1 Bacillota bacterium
GTGGCAGACAGTTCGTTTCGCCCCATCCCGATCGCCACTAGGCTGAGCGTGTCGTCCGGCAGTCGCGATGGGTCCTGGGCAGCGTCTCTAGCAAATGCGTACCTGGAATTGGGCCGACAACTAGTTGGAGGGTACGCACAAGGAGGGGATGGGATGTGAGCATCCACCCAATCAGGACCAGCAACGCAATAACAGAGGCTTACCGCGGGTATCTCTCCACAACCTTCCAGTTCTCAGATAGACGACTGCGAGAGCAATTCCACTCGCAACTTCAGCAGTCTGGAAGGCTTGTCCGCGGTCCCATGGTTCAGGCGTCTCCGCCGTTCATGAAGGGGGCGACGCTGGGCAATCTAGTCGAGGACGGAATCCTCTCGCCGATGTTGCGGCGGCTTCCCCGAAGGAAGCTGAATACGCCCTTGTACGTCCATCAGGAACAGGCTATACGCAAGATGGTGACGGGAGGACGGAACGTTGTAGTTGCGACAGGGACCGGCAGCGGTAAGACGGAGTGCTTCATGATCCCCATCTGCGACTACCTGTTGCGTCAATGCGAGGTTGGTTCACTCGGCCCGGGAGTGCGCGCGCTGTTGCTGTATCCCATGAACGCCTTGGCCAACGATCAAGTTACGAGGCTGAGAGAACTCCTTGAACCTTTCACGCGCATCACTTTCGGACGCTATACAGGCGAGACTCTGGAAGACAAGGGTCCGGCTACCGATTCCTATAGGAGCCTCTTTAGGCGCGATCCGCTCCCGAACGAACTTGTGTCCAGGAAAGAGATGCAGGATAGTCCCCCCAACATCCTGATAACCAACTACGCCATGTTGGAGTACCTCCTGCTTCGTCCGGAGGACCATGCCTTTTTTGGCGGGTCCTTTGCCACGTCATGGCGCTTTCTGGTTCTTGATGAAGCACATACCTACTCCGGCGCAAAGGGCATCGAGACCGCTATGCTGC
Source organism: Bacillota bacterium (assembly GCA_024655925.1). Classification (NCBI taxonomy): domain Bacteria; kingdom Bacillati; phylum Bacillota; species Bacillota bacterium. The sequence continues at coordinate 10,447 of JANLFS010000007.1, forward strand.
TCCGCAGAGTGAAGGACCGCGTGGTTGCCGGCGTGGCGGGGAGACTCCAGTGCGTCGCTACGAGCGCCACATTGGGCCAAGGGGTGTCAGACGCTGGACAGATCATGGAATTCGCCAGCCGTCTCTTCGGTGAAGAATTCTGCTATGACCGTGAGGACCCGGACCGTCAGGACCTCGTTATCGCAAGGCGGGAAGAGGTGGGGAGCGGTTCGGTTTGGGGGAGGCCGCATCCGCGCCTGTACCCCGAATGGCAGAAGGTAGTGTCGGAATTTGATGGGGCGGAGGCCGTGGCGCACTTCGCGGAGATCGGCGCCTGCTGTGGCGTTCCCCCTGATCTAATAAGCCAAACCATAGCTAAACGGGGGTCGTGTGTTGACGGTTTCCTTTTCGATATCCTGTCGGGGGACGGGAACATCGTTGACGCCCGGCGATGCTTGAACGATGCCCCACGTGACATGCTGGAATTATCAGAAGAGCTGTTTGGAGCGGGTGCGACCAGGCTCGACGCTGGGAGAAACTTCGCCGCTATGATCAGCCTTGCAGTAAGGGCGAGGGAGGATGAGGGGCTCACTCCGTTGTTGCCTGCGCGTTACCATTTGATGCTCAGAGCGCTGAACGGGGCGTACATATCGTTTATGCCCGAGCTCAGGCTGCATCTAGACCATTGCGCGCGGGTTCCGTATGGGCGCGAGAACCAAGAGACTGCAGTTGCGTATGAAGTTGGGTTGTGCAAGAACTGCGGTGCCGCCTACGTACTGGGCAGGCAGGAAGAAACGCCTGATGGGCCGCGGCTTGTTCCTACATCCCCCAATGGCCGGGACGGCAGATGGTACGCGGTGAAGGAACTATCGGACCCCAATGAAATCTTTGCGGACGAGGATGAGGACGATACCGTCGAGCCCGATGACGGAACCGATGCCGAGTGGGACCTATGCCCCGTGTGTGGAGCGATCAGCCCCCCGGCCACGATAACGCCTGCGTGTGGGTGCGGCGTACGCGCACTTAGGCTGCTCGCAGGCAAGTCCGGAGCCAAGCGGGTAAGCAAGTGCGTGATATGCGGCGCGCTGGACAACAAGTCGGGGGTGGTTCGTAGAGTCTCGGGCACCGATGCCGCGGCGTGCAGCGTTGCGGCCACTGCGCTGTACAAGGAACTTAATCTGAGCGCAGACAGGCCGACTCCGACGACGGTTCCGGTTGACACGAAAGTGGAGTACGGTGAGGACGGATGGCCTATCCGCCCGTCGGACACCGACCTTAAAGGTGCGGGTCCTGCGAAGCTCCTGGCTTTCTCCGACAGCCGACAGGACGCCGCGTACTTCGCGCCCTATGTCCAGGCAAGTTATGATCGAATGCGACGGCGCAACATCGTTGCGAATACGGCCCGAGAAATCCTCAGTGATCAAGATGACACTCCGGTCATGATGCCGGATCTGTGGAGACGTGTGGAGGCGCGCCTTCGCTCCATTTCATCGACCTCCTGGCAGTCGGAGCGAGAAGCTGGCGAGGAGGCGCGCAAGTGGGTGATACAGGAATTCATGGGGCGGGACCGAAACGGCTTGGAACGCCTGGGCCTGCTCGGGTTCGAGCTGTCGAAGCCGGCTCAATGGCGTCCTATGCCGTACTACTCCATGACGTGGGGCTTGGAAGAAGATGAGGTGTGGAGCCTCTACCAGATCATGCTGGATTCGCTGCGGGTAGGGGGCGCCATCGTATTCCCGGAAGGTGTCGACCCCACTGATCCCCTGTTCGAGCCGCGCAACTTCGAAGTCTCCGTGCGCCTTTCAGGAAGAGATGCATCAGCCCATGTCATATCTTGGAGCCCCTCCAGGCCACGTCCGGGCAATAAGCGTTCTGACTACCTTATGCGGCTGGCTGCCAGAATTGGACTTCAGGGTGAGCACGTGGAGATTGTGAAGAAGCTCCTTGACAATATGTGGGTGAAGGACCTTGCCCCGCACGACCGGCGCAGTCCGTGGGAGGGCTACTTTAAGCCGATAGATGATCAACGCAACGGCGCAGGATACCGTCTCGTTCCGGCGAAGTGGCGGATCCTCGCCCACGGCACGCCCCATGAACCTCGATGGTACACCTGCGACACCTGTGGCCGGTTGACCCTTCACAACGTACGTGGCGTCTGCCCGCAGTATAGGTGTCCGGGGAGTCTTCACTCTATCGACATCTCGGAGCGCATAGCGGCAAACCACTATGTGCAGTTGTACGCGGCGAGGGACTTCCCGTGGGAGATGCGCTCCGAAGAACATACCGCCCAACTCAAGCCCGAAGCCGCGGCCAGGTTTCAGACCGAATTCCAGACCGGGCGCATCAATTTGCTTAGTTGCTCGACGACATTTGAACTAGGGGTTGATCTCGGCGACCTCGAGGCGGTGTTAATGAGAAACATGCCCCCCTCCCCTGCGAACTACGTTCAGCGCGCAGGCCGAGCCGGCAGGCGCAAGAGCACGGCCGCGATCGCCGTCACGTACGCTCAGAACCGCCCGCATGACTCGTTCTACTATACCCGGCCTGAGGACATGCTCAGAGGAAGCATAAAACCTCCCCATTTCAACATCAACAATGAGAGAATCGTGCTGCGGCATATCTACGCCGCTGCATTAGCCGCCTTTTGGCGGGATCACGGAACCTATCTGGATAGAGTCAAGGACTTCTTCTTCAACCCCGAAGGGTCCGGCGTGAACCGCCTCAGAGCCTATCTGGAAGCAAGGCCCGAGTCTCTGAAAAGAAGCCTTCAGAGAATAGTGCCTGACGAGATCCGGGAGCGATTGGGCGTTGAGTCGTGGGCCTGGGTTAACAAGCTTCTGGCGCCAGTTGACGGCCCAGAGGCGGACTTGCCCGACTCCGGCGACGAGCCAGGACCGCTTGCGCTTGCACAGCAAGAAGTGGTTCAAGACATAGACGCCCTCGAAAGAAGATACCGCAAATTGGCTGATGAGTGCAAGCCTGTGGATCACCTAGCAAGGATCATGGAGACGATAAAGGGCCGCTATCTCATCAACTACCTATCTAGTAGGAATGTCTTGCCGCGATACGGATTCCCTGTGGACGTGGTCAACCTCGATCTGAAGCTGAATCAATGGGCCGACGGAAGCATCGAACTCGAACGCGACCTGAGACTGGCGATTTCGGAGTACGCGCCGGATTCGAAAGTCGTCGCTCGGGGCAAAGTGTGGACGAGCCGGTACATTGCCAAGATGCCACAGAGAAGCTGGGTGCAGTACTATTATCACACCTGCTCACAGTGCGGAAACTATGTGACCAAGCTAGACGTGGGAGACGGAGACCAGAGTGCGCATTGCGGCGTCTGCGGCACGCCCGTGTCCTGCCCCAAGCGGTTCATAGTACCTGAGTTTGGGTTTCTGGCGGATCCTCGACGCCCCGATGAGCCTGGCGAAGAGAGGCCGGAGCGCACTTACTCGACTAGGGTCTTCTTCTCGGGCATCTCAGGCGACGATGCCCGGGATGAGCTGATTCTGCCGTATGGAGTGGTGCGCGTGAGTACATCAAGAGCAGGGAGGCTCGCAGTCATCAATGAGGCCGGCGGGCCGTTGTTCCTCACATGCTACTCGTGCGGCCATGCGACGGTGGGAGACGTCAGGCACTCCAAGAGCTCTCACAAGGACCCCTATGGGCGCGACTGTGACGGCAAACTCTTCAAGGCAGCCCTCGGACACGAGTTCCTGACAGACATCGCCAGGTTGGAATTCGAGCCTAGTTGGGACGCTCGCGACTGTTTCTGGTATTCTCTGCTTTACGGCATCATCGAAGGCGCAAGCATGGCGCTGGGCATTGAGCGGAACGAGATCGACGGCTGTCTTCAGTTCGGAGTGAACGCGGGTTTGACCGCGAGCTTGGTCCTGTTTGACGCAATCCCGGGCGGAGTTGGCCACGTACAACGTCTCAGATCGGCAGATGCCTTGCGAGAGACTTTGGTCGCCACTCTTGTGAGACTTGGCTCCTGCGAATGCGGCGGGCCGGACGGCGACGCGAGCTGCTACCGGTGTTTGCGTAACTACAGCAACCAGTTCTGTCACGATCGGCTCAACAGGGGTGCAGTCATCAGATTCCTGGAGACACTGGGAGTCGGTGTCTAACTCGGTCGCGAAGGAGAACCGATGGAGTAGCCTACTGATCTGGCAAGGCGCTGTCACCGAGTACCCTGAGAGAATTCCTGCGCCCCAACCGGGGTCGAAATTGAAGCCGTTATTGCATGCTGACTATCTCGAGGATCAACCGTACGCCATCTGCAAACCCATTTCGGTACATCAGGTTGTCGTTTCGGCTTTGGCAATCAACGATGGCCTCTAGGAGTGTCTCAAACTCCTCGCGTTGGGAGTCAGATAGTGCGAGCCTGAAATGATCGGCAAGAGTGTCCACCCGACGATCTGCTTGGCCATATGGGGATTGTGAATGGCTTCGCTCCCACTCTACTTTCTCTACGCGGTTGACGATTAGATTCTGCAGTTCCATCGAAAGCGAATTCGTGAGTTCAGTGAGACTGTGCCCCAAGACACCCATCCGCTTGACCTCCTAGTGGAATAACTCCCCTGTGCGGTCGCTGTTCGCCACCGTGTATCGCATTGTTTCCATCGGATGCCTCCATTATTCATGAATTGGATATTCTCCTCAAGCGCTTGTGCAAACGTGACGCACATTGTCTGGTGGCAGATCCCGTGTCGGGGTACGAGCTTTCTCAATACGACTTCTAGTTCACGGATGTTGTCCGATCCGAAGCGGGCAAGGAACCTGTTCAACTGTGACTGATCAGGATATCGCTACGTGCTGAACAGGTTAGCGCTTGCTTTGTCCAAATGGGGCAGCCCGACGACTGCCCTGCCGTCTATCTGGATCACTGTGATTGACGCCGCAGCTGGGCAAGTAGTTGAGGTCACGGTCGTTCGATGAGGGGAATCGGGCGCCGTGGCAGCTTGCCGAAGGGTTGATGTGCCCCTTTCCGAGGCTGCCTCGGTCGGCTCTCGATGAGCGCGCGGGAGTCATCTGTCGTGTATATGTAGCTCAGGCACGCACAGGAAACCCTGCTCTGCGAAGTGGGTGTCGAAACCGAATACCCTCGTCATTTCCCGCCGGCGCATGATTGCGAAACTCACGCAGTCCACCAAGCTGAGATTCCTTCGGTCTGCGACGAGCAAAGCGGCAACCGCGGAATCATGCATACCTCGATCTGCCCATTCAATCTCCAGCACCGGGCATACACATTCGTGAAACGCCCTCACGGCCTCCATCCCGAGTCTGCGCTGCACGAGGGCAGTCGTCTCCACCAAGACGTAGTTGCTAGACACCAGAATAGCACCGCTCAAGAGCAGCTCTTCCCAGGTGGCGCGTGCCTGCTCGTGGTTGAAGTCGCTGGAACTCAGTATCGCGAGGAACGCCGATGTATCGATGAAGACGCTCGTCATCGGAAATCCTCTCCCAGGTACTTGTCGTGGTTCGCCGAGAGATCCGTCTCCACCGATCTGAACTGTCCGGCAACGGTGAGCGCGCGCCGAACCCGATTCTCGCGTGACGCTCCGCTCCTGCCTGCTATGACCATGTCTGCCCCCCGTCGGATCAGCTCCGCGATGGACACACCCTCTGAATTGGCCATCGCCCTCAGTGCTTGAACCTGTTCCTCCGTAAGCTGCACCTGCATGCGAATCACGCATATCCCCCCTGGCTTCGCATGGTTGGCTTGCCACCATCATGATAGCACATCTATACCCCATGATCACACCGCTGCATGATGAACTATCTGAAGCTCCCGGAAGGTTGCC
>JANLFS010000007.1:16242-19245 GCA_024655925.1 Bacillota bacterium
CTTCCTCACACCAGAAGGATTTCCGGAGCCCGTGCAGAAATAGTTTCCGCCAAATGGGCCTCGTACGCGTACATAATGTCCGTCTCGGTGAGTGAGAGGTGTTCGCCTGTGTCCTGTGAGCCCGACCGAGTGAAAGGCCCGAACGATGCCGGGGTGCCCTCGGCGGTTCTGAGAATCAGGTCTGTGTATGCTGCCCTCGGCGAGGCCGAGCAGAGAGTCGCGGATTTCGTATGTACCCACCAGAAGGAGATGATATACCTCCCCATCACCGAGCTTGCAGAGAAGACCCTGACCAGCGAGTCCACGGTCGTAAGGATGTGTCAAAAGGCGGGGTTCAAGGGGTATCAGGACCTGAAACTCACACTTGCCCAGGACATCGTCTCTCCTCTTCAGAGCATCCACGAAGAGGTGACTCTGTCTGACGATATCCAGACCGTCATGAGCAAGGTCTTCCAGAGCATAGTGCAGACCCTTCAGTATACGAGGGACGTCATCGACTTCCAGGAGCTCGAGCGGGCAGCTGAGGTCCTGATGGACGCTCGCAGGGTCGCCGTGTTCGGCCTGGGCAACTCGTCATCAGTGGCAATGGACCTGTCACACAAGTTCATGCGCCTGGGATTCTCTGCTACGGCCTACACCGACTCTCACTTGCAGGCCATAGCTGCGTCCTTTCTCACGACCGGTGATGTGGCGCTGGGTGTGTCACATTCGGGCAGTTCGAGGGATGTCGTTGAAGCTCTGGCCATCGCTAGGGAGGGTGGGGCCACGACCGTCTGCATCACCAACTATGGGAAGTCCCCAATAACCAAAGTCGCGGACATCAAGCTCTTCACGGCGTCAGAGGAGACCAAGTACCGGGTGCTGGCTCTCTCGTCCCGAATAGCGCAACTGGGAATCGTGGACTCGCTCTATACTTACTTGGCTTTGCGCAGGGGGCAGAAAGCCGTAGATGGGATGAAACGCCTGGAACGGGCATTGACGGCACGGAAGTATTAGTGACCGTCGGCCCGTATTCATTTGCCGGTCGCGGATATTGTCTCCGCGAATCGAACAGTCACTGTGGAAACTGGCTCCGGGACTGCGGCGGAACCTGGGTTGAGGTTGCCCAGGTCGGGATTGTCACGGTGGGGCCGCGCGCCGTACGGTCCAGCTTGGGGGAGGGCCTGTGCACATGACGTTGTTTCCCAGCGCATATGTTGCCGACATGGTGTTGAGTGAACTGGAGGACATCGTGGGTCAGGAATATGTGTCCACGCGGGAAGTGGACAGACTGGCCTACGGCGTGGATTACTGTTGGATTCCTCGAGTGTGGTTCGACAGGGGCATGAAGCCCATCGCGCCCGACGTTATCGTGCGACCGAAGAACACTGAAGAGGTGTCGGCCGTCATACGGGTCGCAAACCGTTACGAAATACCCGTTGTGACATGGGGCGGAGGCTCGGGATCGCAAGGGGGCGCGTTACCTATCCGCCAGGGCATAACCCTCGACACGAAGAGAATGAACCAGATTGTGGAGGTCAACGAGACCGCTCTGACGGTCACGGCGGGGACGGGGATCATACAGCAGCACCTGGAGTGGGCTCTCAACGCCAGAGGATATTCCATGATGCACTACCCTGCCTCCATCGCGTGCGCAACGCTCGGGGGGTTCCTGGCCCACAGGGGCACAGGGGTACTGTCCACCAAGTACGGCAAGATAGAAGACATGGTTGTGTCAATGGAAGTAGTGCTTCCGAACGGGGACATCATCCGGACGCTGCCGGTCCCGAGGCACGCATCCGGGCCTGATCTGAATCAGCTGTTCATCGGCTCTGAAGGCACCCTCGGCGTCATCACTGAGGCGACAATGAAGATCCACCGGCCTCCTGAGGCACAGTTGTTCCGGGCCTTCATGTTCAAAGACCTACACTCCGGGCTAGAGGCTGGACGGAAGCTCATGGCTGCCCGGCTCCGGCCTTCCGCTCTCCGGCTGTATGATGAACCGGAGACGAAGAAGCAGGTAAGACGTGTTCTAGGGATAGAGAAAGAAGGCTGCTATCTCGTCTACTCGTTCGACGGGGCCAAGAGGATCGCGGAGATCGAGGAGGAGATGGCCAGGGAGATTTGCGCCGAGACAGCAACCGAAGACTTGGGGTCCGAGCCCGGCAGGAAGTGGTGGGAACACCGCTACGACTTCTACTATCCCCCGCACATGTATGATCTCCCCCAGATGTTCGGGACTATGGACACCGTCGCGACGTACGACAAGATCGAGCAGGTCTACTGGGCAATGAAAGAGGCTGTTGAGACTCAATTCCCCGGAGTGACGTTCATAGCTCATTTTTCTCACTGGTATGACTGGGGCTGCATGTGCTACGACCGGTTCATCCTGGACTCTCCTCCCGAGGACCCTCATGAGGCGCTCAGGCTGCACAACGCCATCTGGAACGCAGGGGTGAGAGCGGCCATCGCCAATGGCGGGATCATAAACGAACACCATGGGGTCGGGCTGAAGCTGGCAAGGTTCATGACGGAGCAATACGGGAGTGCGTTCCAGGTATTCGAAGGAATCAAGAAGGCCTTGGATCCCAGGGGGATCATGAACCCTGGCAAACTCGGTCTATGAGCCGGCTGAATCCTTCAAGGAGGTCCATGTTGTGGAACACGATGCCAATGCCAAGACCGGAGGTTCCGATACTCAGTCTCAAAGCACCCAGGCCGCCGGTGCGCTGGGTTGGAGGCCTGATGCAGGTGAACCAACGGAGGGTTCCGTCGGCCTGCGTGATGTCTGCAAGGAAACAGATGAGCTGGTTGACGCGCACCCCCTGAGGATCGCAGAGGCCCAGAACCAGCGGACGGTCAAGTCATGCCGGTTCTGCTGGATGTGCCGGCATCTGTGTACTGTCGGCAACCAGACTTGGCTCGAATCCACCACTCCCAGGGGCCGAGCTCTCAACCTCTATTCGGTATTGAAGGGCGCTGGCAAGTTCGATTCCGAAGTGGCCGATGTCATCTACAAGTGTT
>JANLFS010000007.1:19255-54037 GCA_024655925.1 Bacillota bacterium
TGTTCACTGTGTGGGCTGTGCAAGGAGTTCTGTGTGGGCGCGTACGATATGCCGACACTGGTTCGAGCTGCCCGCGAGGACCTGGTGCACAGCGGTCTGGCTCCATCGGGAGCGATGCTCATGCGCGAGTCCATTCGGGAAGGTGGAACCCCGTGGGATTCGCAGCTGCTACGAAAGCTCGGGGCCGGCGTGGTCAACTCGCGCGGGGCCTCGCCCGGTCTCGCCGATCGCTCACAATCCCCCGTGCTTCTGTTTGCTGGCTGCGCGGCGAGATCTTTGAGACCTTCAATCATCGATGCCATGGTGAAGATCCTCGATGTCGCCCATGTCCGCTTCACCATGCTTGAGAACGAGGTATGCTGCGGGCTGCCTCTGTACGATGAGGGTTTCCGGGAAGAAGCAAGGGAACAGGCGGTAGGAATCGGTGCCTCAATCGCGTCCACTGAATGCAAGGTGCTCGTGTCTCTCTGCCCCACATGCGTCTGGGCCTTCCGGGATGTCTATCCTGACCTGGGGGTCAACCTAGGCGGTGAGCTCAAGATACTCCATTCATCAGAGTTTATCTTTCGGCTACTGACAGACGGTGGTCTCAACGCTGGGCCGAGAGCGGATGGGGTCCCCCACGCCTCCGACAAGTTTGTTGTCACCTATCACGATCCCTGCTCGATGGGGAGAATCCTGCACAAGTATGAAACTCCGCGAGAGGTTATTGGGAGTCTTCCCGGGGTGGAGCTTCGGGAAATGCGATGGGCAAGGGATCACGCCCACTGCTGTGGCGGCGCCTCAGTACACACCCTCTACCCGGAAGTGGGAGAACCCATAGCCACGACCCGGGCAGGCGAAGCCCTTGAGACAGGCGCAGGCGTGCTCGTGTCCACATGCCCGTCGTGTGAGCATCACCTCTCAGAGGCTGCAGGAGATGGGCTTGAGGTACTCGACGTTGCCGAACTCGTGGCGTCAATTCTCGAACTATGAAGAGTCCTTTTCTTGGAGGTTGAGTGCTATGCCCCTGGCGAGAGTGGTCGACATGCTCAAGACAGCAACCGAGCGTAAGTATGCCATCTGTGCCTTCAACGTGGAGTGTTTCGACGTGGCCCGAGCGGCTATCGAGGCGGCCGAGGCCGAGAGGGCGCCGGTGATTGTCGAGGCGGTGGAACCCGCTTTGAGGTCGATGGGTTTGACACACATCGCCAACTACGTGAGACGACTGGCCGAGGAGGCTTCGGTACCCATCGGATTGCACTTGGATCACGGCGGTTCGCTCGACATAGTTCGCGAGTGCCTGGAAGCCGGGTTCACCTCGGTAATGATAGATGCAAGCCACCTGAGCCTTGAGGAGAACATCAGGGTGAGCTCAATTGCCGTGCGCATGGGCAGGGACTACGGGGCATGTGTCGAGGGGGAGATCGGCCGTGTGCCCGGGCTTGAGGCTGAGGGCCCATCGGAGGGGGGTGACCGCTCCTACACAGACCCTGCCGAGGCGGCTGAGTACTGTGAACGCAGTGGGATTGACTGTCTGGCTGTCTCCATTGGCACTGTTCACTATATGAGACGGGTTCCCCTGGAGCTGGATATCGACCTCCTTCACAGAATACGCAAGGCAGTACGGGTGCCGTTGGTGCTGCACGGAGGAGCCGCAGTGGTTGACGACGATATGAGAACCGTAGTTCAGGCAGGCATCTGCAAGTATAACATCGCCTTCAAACCCTACAAGGCGTTCGTCACCGGACTTCGGAACGCACTCGACAACCTGCAGGAAGAGGTCTCTCCCGGCAAGCTCTGGGTCTCCCCGGCTGCGATAATGCAGGCTGGACGCGAGGCCGCAAAGGCAGAGATGAGGTCGAAGATCCGGCTTCTTGGCGGGTCAGGGCAGGCTGGTGCGTGACCCGATGAGCCTTGAGACGAATCGGGGGTGGACCGCATGATTAGAGGGCAGTTCGCGGTCGGGCGGTACATACAAGGCCCCGGCGCTCTATCTCGATGTGGTGAGTTCATGCCGGTCAAACGCGGGAAGGTGCTCTTCCTGGCTGACGAGATCGTGATGGGACTCACGCACGACCAATTTGCATCGAGCGTTGCAGACGCCGGCCTGTGCGCTGTCCCTTGCCTGTTTGGAGGAGAGTGTTCCGAGGAAGAAATCCATCGGGTGCGTGAGCGCGCGGTCTCCAGTGATGTCGCTCTGATTGCGGGCGCTGGCGGAGGCAAGTGTATAGACACTGCCAGGATGGTGAGTCACTTCCTTGAATTGCCCTTGGTGTCCATACCGACCATTGCTGCGACCAACTCCGCTACTAGTAGCTTGGCGGCAGTATACTCGGAGGACCATTCCTACAGGTACGCAGTGAAGGTGGGTCGGACTCCCGAACTTGCCGTGGTCGACACACGGATTATTGCGCAAGCCCCGGTCCGATTTCTCGTGGCGGGGATGGGCGACGCGCTCTGCCCGAAATACGAAGGCCGTGCAATGCAACTCTCTGGCAAACTGACTGTGCACGGGACCAGGCCAAGCGACACAGCCTTGGCGATTTCGGAGATGGCCCATGAGATCATCCTGGAGAAGGGATCTCTCGCCATGATGTCTGTCCAGCACAAGCGTGTTACCCCTGCTCTCGAGGATACAGTCGAGGCCATTCTGTTCCTCAGCGAGCTGGGCGCGGAAGGGGGAGGAGGCACCGCGGTCGGTCATGGCCTGCACGCCGCGTTCACCGTCCTTCCTGAGCTGAAGGCTGTGTACCACGGCGAGAGGGCGGTCTTCGGCCTGATCGTCCAGTTGATACTGGAAGACCGGCCTCTTTGGGAAATCTCGCGTATTCAGGACTTCTGCGTCGAGGTCGGACTCCCCGTCACGTTGGCTCAGCTTCGTATCACAAACGGCGTTGAGGAGGCTCTCGGCAAGGTTGTGCGGAAGGCATGCGAGCCTGGCGGCTACGTTCACAACATGCCTTTCCCGGTGACAGAAGAGTCCCTCACGGGAGCCATACATGCTGCTGATGCACTGGGACGAAAGGCCCTCGCGCGATCAAACGGCAGTACGTCAGAGAGGGGGTGGCGCGACTCCTAGAACCCAAGTCGGCAGACCAAATCTCACAGGAAACCTTGCCGGACAATGAAATGCGGTCAGCGAACGTCGCGCGAATAACGAGAGGAGGCAGGATCCATGAGAAAACTGCTTGTCTCACTGGCCGTGTTAGCGCTTCTGACCTGCATATCAGGAGGCGTGCTCGGAGCCAGGGTAATGCGGGTGGGACACGAGGGGAGCACTGAGAGTCTCGATCACATAGCGCTCCTCAAGTTCGCAGAACTGGTTGAAGCGAAGACCAACGGGGAGATCACCGTCAAGATATTCCCCATGAACCAGCTAGGCAGCTTCTTCACACAGCTTCAGAACCTCAAACAGGGACTCCAGGAAGGTCACGTGAACGGACTGGGCTTCCCCGGCCACCTGGTCCCTGAGTTCTTCCTCTTCAACACAGCTTTCGCGCTCCGGGGCTTTGATGAGAACGCGCGGGTAATCAACGGTCCTGCCGGGCAGGAGATAAGGGCCAAACTCATAAAGGATCACGGCATTCGACTCATCTCTGTTGGCGGCTGGCGGCGCGGAGCCCGGCAACTGCTTTCCAAGAAGCCCATCAGATCGGTGGAAGACGTGAAGGGATTGAAGATCCGTGTCCCAGAGACCCCATCATACATCGCCGCATGGGAGGCTGTAGGGGCATCTCCGACTCCCGTCGCGTTCGGTGAGGTCTACCTGGCTCTTCAACAGGGAGTTGTCGATGCTATGGAGTGCCCTCTGGACTTGATCTACGCGCAGAAGTTCTACGAATGCGCCAAGTATATCTCCCTGACTTCTCACTTGGCCGAGCTTCTGGCATTGGGCGTCAACGAGAAGTTCTACCAGAGCCTTACCCCGGCTCAGCAGCGCGCCCTGGAGGAGGCGGCCGCCGAAGCGGGGGCTTACAACAAGGAGATGGTCGATAAGCTTCAGGAGGAGTACATGGAGAAGATGAAGGCGGCCGGGGTCACCTTCATCGAGGTAGATAAGGATGCATTTTGGGCGAAAGGGCAGCGGGCGCCCTACGTGCTAGAAGAGAAGGGCATCTGGCCCAAGGGATTCTATGACCGCGTATTGAAGTCCCTCAACTAGCGGGAGGGACGTCCTCCAGCGCTGAGCGGGACCATCCTGCGTGACTCATGCCCGTGATGCCGGGCACAGGAAGGTCCCACTCAGCTCCAGGTGCCGCACTCCGGCGGAGAGGAGAGTGACGAGGGTTGAAGGCTCTTCTGAAGGCCACCTCCGTGGGTCTAGAGCTCGGGGTCCGGGCGGTCATGATAATCATGGTCTCGGTCGTGACTCTTCAGATTGTCATGCGGTATGTGGTCGGCAAACCGCTGATGTGGAGCGAGGAACTGGCCAGACTCTCGTACGCATGGTTTTCCTACTTAGGAGTCGCACTTGCCACCAGCGAGCAATCTCATCTGAGGGTCAGTTTCTTTGCCGATAAGGCACCGGCTCGAGTACGGCGGGCGCTGACGCTCTTCAGCCAGGTCATCATCCTGCTGTTCTGTGCCGCAGTCGGCTGGCAAACTCTCCAGATGCCGCGGATCATGGGTACCATAAGGATGTACAGTCTCGGGGTCCCCCTATGGTGGCTCCTGGTTGCCATCGTCCCTGGGTTCCTGGCGTCGATACTCTACACTCTGGACCAGATGAAACGCGGAACACCACCTGAGGGGGGAGACCGATGAGCGGATGGTGGCTTCTGATCGCCTTCGGGGTTCTGACTGTCATGGGCATCCCCATAGCGTTCTCGCTGGGCGCTTCCTGCGTCGCCTTCTTCGTGCTGAACGGGATCCCCCTTTCCACAATGCCGCGCATCATGATGAGTCTGTATGAGACCTTCCCGTTCCTGGCGATACCGTTCTTCGCCCTGGCTGGGCAGCTAATGAATCTCGGCGGCATCACTGTCCGCATATTCGACTTCGCAAAGACTGTCGCCGGCCACATACCGGGCGGCCTCGCCCACGCGAACGTGGTGGCGAGCATGATCTTCGCCGGCATGAGTGGCTCCGCGGTGGCAGACAGCGCGGGCCTGGGCACCATCGAGATACAGGCAATGCGCGAAGACGGGTATGACCCGGACTTCTCGGCCGCGATAACCGCGGCATCCTCCACGGTGGGCCCCATCATACCGCCGAGCATTCCTTTTGTTCTGTATGGCGCGATGGCTAACGTCTCCGTCGGAGCGCTGTTCCTCGCCGGAGCCATCCCGGGCATATTGATGGGCCTGTCACTCATGGCAGTGGTGTATGTGATAGCCCTGAAACGAGGGTATGGGGTGTGTGAGAAGCCCACGTTTCACGGGGCACTCAGGTCGTTCATGTACGCTGTCCCGGCATTGGCCACTCCGGTCCTGATTCTGGGCGGAATCGTGCTCGGAGTGTGCACACCCACTGAGGCTGCCGTGATAGCAGTGCTCTACGCCCTCTTCCTGGGGCTGATCGTATACAGGGAGATGACCCCCAGGGACGTACTGCGTATCATAGGTAGAGTCGCCCGGACCGTGGGCATGGTAGCACTCCTGTCCTGCACCGCCACGGTTTTCGGGTGGATACTCACTTACGAAGGGATACCACAGGCTATCGCCCAGGCGATGACGTCGATATCGCCCAACCGGTATGTGCTGCTTCTGATCATCAACCTTCTCCTGTTGCTTGTCGGGTGTTTCATGGACACCACGCCTGCCCTGATAGTGCTGGTTCCCATCCTCCTCCCCATGATCACGGCGTTCGGCATAGACCGGGTGCACTTCGGAGTTGTGATGGTGCTGAATCTCATGATCGGGCTTCTGACTCCTCCGGTTGGACTGTGCACGTTCATTGTCTCTGATATAGCCAAGCGCCCATTTGAGTGCGTCGTCAAAGCCACTCTGCCGTTCATGGCGATTCTCATAGCAGTCCTGATGCTTGTTACATACTTCCCTGACATCACCCTGTTCCTCCCACGCCTGCTTCTCAGATAAGGGAAGCGGAATGGACTAGGAGGTTGCGCCCAGTGTATCTCTGCTTTCACAGCATTGCGTTCAGTCCGGCCGGCGTATGGAGCAACGCCTACAGTCTCATGGATGCAGCAAGTGCTATTGCCCGGATAGGGTATTCCGGCGTCGAGATGACTGCGGCACGCCCGCACGCGTGGCCACCTGACCTGGATGGCTCGACGCGCCGCACCATCAGGAAGGAGCTGGACAACCTCGGCCTTCGAGTGTCGGCTGTGTGTCCGCTGATTGCCCCGGCCCTGAACCCCGCAAGCCCCTTCCCAAACGAGTACAAGGATGCCCGGGATCACGTGCTTTCGTGTGTTCGGCTCGCGGCGGACCTGGGCTCTCCTCTGGTTGTGTACCCCGCGGGATACGTGATCCGCGGCACCTCGAGTGAGGAGGCCTGGAAGCGATCATGTGAGACCCTTGCGGCTGCGGCCGAAGTCGGGAGAAAGGAAGGGGTTGCCCTCGCAGTGGAGGCGATCCGGCGATGCTCATCGAATCTGCTGTGGAACTCCGACCAGGCCCTTAGGATGAAGTCCGATGTTGGTGCAGCAAACGTTGGGTTCACCATGGACACGTTTCACGTGTGGGCAGAAGGCGAGCAACCGGCGGACGTCATCCGCAAGTATGGCAACTCGCTCCTCCACGTGCACATGGAAGATGCATCAGCGACTGGCACTGAAAGGCGAGTGCCTGGGGCTGGCGCCCGGGATCTGCCCGGAGTCGTGCGATGCCTCATGGAAGGAGGCTATGAAGGAGCCATCTCAGTGGAACTGTGGGGGCTGGACCCGGTGGAAACCGCTGAGATGAGTTTCCGGTACCTGGCCCCTCTGGTTGAGGCCAGAGTCTGAGCAGGCGTAGTAGCACCCGGTGAACACACACTTAGGAGGCGTTGAACCGTGATCGTACATAAGCCCTATATCCAGCGTGAGGGGTACACGCCTATCGTGGAGAAGGCAAAGGGTGAGAGCGTCAAAATAGACTTCGGCCTGCTATACCTAGGCGAAGGTAAGTCCTACAAGGGCCGCACCGAGGGGAACGAGGTCGGACTTGTCATCCTGAGCGGACGATGCACGGTGGAAGCTGGCGGAAGTGTCTTCCGCGACATCGGCGACCGGCAGGACGTGTTCTCGGGCCCGGCCCACACCGTTTACCTGCCACCGGGCACGGAGTACACGGTGACTACCAGGTCCTGGGCGGATATCGCCGTCTGCTCCACTCCTTGTGACAAGAGGGGATCGGTGAGGCTTGTCCGGCCTGACGAGGTTTCTTACAGGTCGGTGGGGCAGTTCCACTGGAGACGCGACGCGTACTACATGGTAGAGCCACGGACAGGGGCACACACACTGCGCGTCGGCGAAGTCATTTTCCCCCCGGGCCACTGGACACTCCCGCCCCACAACCATGACGAGGAGGAAGAGATCTACTTCTACCGCATCAGGCCGTCTCATGGGTTTGGGTTGCAGCTGATCTACACCGACGACGGCTCCATAAACGAGACCCGAATGGTCCGGGATAACGACACCATAGTCGTCCCCAGAGGGTATCACCCTGTGGCAGCATCACCGGGCGATGCGGTGTGCGTGCTCTGGATCATGGCACCTGCGCTTGAGAGGACGCCGTTGGTACTGCATCCTGACCCTCGGTACTCATGGGCCGGTAACTGGGACTTCCTTGTCAAGTAACGATAGCTCCGACGCAGGCAGCGAGGTGTGAGGAATGTACCTCCTTGGTCTGGACATCGGGACTGGCGGCTGTAAGGCCACACTAATGGACTTCCAGGGGAACGTCATCTACTCAGGCACTCGGGAATACCCGACTCACTACCCAAAAGAGGGGTGGGCTGAACAGGACCCTGAGGATTGGTACAATTCGGCATGTGCCCTTCTCAGGGACATTGTCGGGCGAGGAGTCCCGGCGGAGGATATAACAGCTATGTGCGTGAGCGCTGCCACCCACACTGCTGTCCTTCTAGACGACAAGCTGGCCGTGGTGAGGCGGGCCATCCTGTGGACAGACCAGAGAAGTGCCCCTCAGTCTGAAAGGCTGCATCGTGAGTTGGGCGAGGAAATCCTGGAGATCACCTGCAACAAAGTAAGCCCCGTCTGGACTCTGCCCCAGCTTGAATGGGTGAGAGAGAATGAACCTGATATCTGGGCCAGAGTATCCAGCATCATGTTCGCCAAGGACTACGTCAGGTGGAGACTCACGGCGACACGCTCTACCGATTGGATAGACGCCGCAGGCTCCATGTTGTTCGATCCTTGCCGACAGGCATGGTCGGAACGGCTGTGCGAGATTCTCTCGTTGCCAGCTGCTTGCCTTCCTCCGACGACTCCACCTGAGAGCGTGGTCGGAACCATCATACCTGCGGCTGCGGTCGAGACGGGGCTTTCCACGCGTACTCTGGTAGTCACAGGCACCACTGACACAGCGCTCGAGGTGTTCGGAGCGGGCGCGCTCGACTCTGGCCAGGCGACACTGAAACTGGCGACGGCAGGCAGAGTATGCGCGATCACCGAGAGACCGCATCCGCACCCTCACCTGTTCAACTACAGACACGTGCTGCGAGACAGATGGTACCCAGGCACAGGAACGAAGTCATGTGCCTCCTCATTCAGATGGTTCAGGGACGTGTTCTGCGGGTGCGAGTCCGAAGTTGCCAGGATCGCGGGCCAGAATGCGTACGAGCTGATAGACTCAGAAGCAGCGAAAGCCCCGGTCGGGGCCGAAGGGCTTCTGTTCCATCCCTACCTTCTGGGCGAACTCTCACCGTACAATGACCCCCACCTCAAGGCGAGTTTCACCGGCATAACCATGAGGCACTCGAAAGCGCACTTCGCAAGGGCCGTCCTGGAAGGTGTGGCGTTGTCCCTCCTGGACTCCATGTCAGTTCTCGAAGAGCTTGCGATTCCCATCAATGATATTAGAGTCATCGGTGGAGGGGCCAGGAGCGCACTGTGGCGTCAGATAATCTGCGATGCCATAGGGCGCAGCGTGTCCAAGCCGCGCGTGGATGATTCCTCGTTTGGCGGGGCAATGTTGGCCGGCATAGGTGCAGGTGTGTTTGCAGACGCGAGGACTGCGGTGACCCAGTGTGTCAGGTTGAGTGACCCAACCGTCCCCAACCCAGACAACCACCTGACATACAGAACCATCTTGGGCAGATACAAGGCAGTCCACGACTGTATGGCGGAAGTGTATCACAAGGGATAGGGTGTCCTGCATTCCAGTATTACGGCTGAACATAGTGGCATCAAGCCCGAACTCAGCTACACATGCGCCTCTTGAAGAGCGGGGGAGGACTGCAGAACAGACATCCCGACAAAAAACTTCCTTGGCGCGAGTACTGACGAAGGAGTCAGCCGGGCCCTACAGAATTCCTCTTACCGTTCCACGCGCACCAACCTAAACACGGCGTTGGTCCGTGTCTACTCCCGTCCCCTGTTGGAGGCGCTTTCATGTCCGTTCTCTCTACTGCCACCCGGCAAGCGCGGCGACAGGGCCGCAGCTCCGGGTCGACCCATCTCTTCCTTGTGTTCCTCATGCTCTTGTCAATGACTTCTGTTGCTCCCATGCGCCCGGCCGCCGCTGCATCGGACGCACGTGCGCTTCTCGTTTCTTGGGGCGTCTTGCCGGCTGGAAGCAGCGGGTTGCGTGCCCCCGCGAGGGTGGGAACCACGGTCCCCATAGGCCCTGCGGTCGGAGAGGTGGGCGCGGGTTCAGCCAGGATGGTCCAATGCCCGCAAGGGGTGGCCATGGCGTTCGACGGGGCAGGCAAGCTATTCTACCTGGCTCCGGAGGACACGGGCTACTCCTTGTATCGCTGGGACTACCCTTCAACCGACAAATTCGAACTTGTGTTGGCCGCGTGGACGCAAGAATCGGGATCCCCTTTGGCCATGGCGGTGGATCCCGCAGGGAATATCGTGATCTCCACCACGAGATCGTTGGACCTCCTTGCGCCGGATGGGCGGTTCTACTCCACGCCCTACCCAAGCCACCTGCGGGTCATATCGCTCGTGACGGATCCGGGATCAGGCGGTGTAGTGGGACTTGTGTCCGACACGTCCTCCAGCATCCCGGTCACAGGACAACCTGTAAAGGTGCCCGACACGGGGCAGCCGAATCCTTTACCGGCGGAACACTCGTGCTCAGTAGTGAGGCTGACCCACATTAGCGACATTGGAGATCGAATCGCTGGCCTGCGCAACCAGGTTCTCTGTTACGCCGGGAACTCCATTGCGCTCAGGCCTGATTTGCTGCCGTTTCTACCCGTCTGGGACCGAGGGGCGTTCAGAGTGTTCAGAGTGGGGCAGGGGAGGGGCGTTCGGCCGGAGTCGCCCGTAGAGAGATTCCTCGCAGAGTGGCATCTTTCAGGAGGGATCGCGGCAGACGGGTCTGGCGCCGTCTTCATGAGCGGAACCAAGAGGCCGATGTCCGCAGCTGAGGCCAGGTCCCCTTCTGCTGCGGTGTTCCGGTGGGCACCGGGCACAGAACCGCGAGACGCGGTGACCAGGTTCGGGGCTGACGCCGGCACTGCGAGGCTCTTCCCGGTGATGGCCGTGAGTGACTCGGGAGATCTCGTGGCGGCAGGGTTCAAGACAACGAGAGAAGGTGAGAAGTGGGCCGTTTTCGACGCAGGGAGGATAGGGCGGCCGCGTTCGGCGCCGGGGCCGGGCGTGGCGTTCGCGGGAGCCGTGCCGCTTATCCAGGGGACTCGGAATCCGGCGCTTTCGCCTGTCGAAGGCGCAAACCCC
Organism: Bacillota bacterium; assembly: GCA_024655925.1. Classification (NCBI taxonomy): domain Bacteria; kingdom Bacillati; phylum Bacillota; species Bacillota bacterium. The sequence continues at coordinate 30,054 of JANLFS010000007.1, forward strand.
ACATTTGTGAGACCCGGCGGGGACTTGGTCATTGAGGGCATCAACTTCGCCCGTGATGCATCCGTGCTCACTGTCACATCCGGCGAGCTCAACCTGGAGGTGGCGGCCGCGTCAACCGAGGCGCTCACAGCCCGATTCCCGAAACACGCGCCCGGCGGAGACGCTGAAGTGCGGGTGACAGCGGGCGGGGTCGGCTCCAATGCCGTCTCTGTCATCGTGAAAACCCCTCTGGTGGATGGCCTGGTTCGCATTGGCACCGCGGAGACAGCCAAGTTCCTTGCGTCAGATCTTGCAGTCCGAAACTACTCCGGCACGGTTACGGTCACGGGAGTGACAGATTCGGGGAGACAGGTGAACCAAGTGATCCCAGTGGGGGCTGTCGGCTTGGGGTCGAGCAGGCTCCCCAACGGGCGCTACATGGCCAGATTCAGGGCCAGCTACGACTACTATGTGGCAGGCCGTGCCGCGCTCGGGATCACAGTGCCCGAGCAGGTCCACGCAATCACCATCTCTGATGACACCCCGGTCGCAGTCTTCATTCCGGTCTACCTAGCGCATGTCATGTGAGACTCCAGGAGGTTTGTTTGGAATGATCACGCGTAACAACCGGCCTGCGGCCTTGTTTGTCATTGCCATTCTGATCATGTCAATCGCTCAGGCTGCCGCCGCCTCTGCAGCACCGCCCTCCACCAAGGCGTCGGCGTCTGCGCCAACCTTCGTGATGTTCGCGGAAGAGGGCATGAGTTTCAGGTTCCTTTTGCCCACTGATTGGAGCTTCGTGAAGGAGAAGTCCGACGACCGGAACTGGGTCTTTTACGGACCCAACGAGCAGGACTACGCGTATGTGGAGCTCTACACAGTGCCCGAGAGCATTCGGGACTCCATGAAGCTGGCCTCGGCTCTGGCCGAGAAGTACGGTGCGGAACTCCCGGCCTTCTCGCTTGTGTCCGGGCCTGTGCCGATCCGTTTGGGCGGGACCGATGCTGCAATCGTGGTCTACTCGTTCACGACGACAAGCGGCATTGCACTCAAGTCGGTAGAGGTGATGGCCGTGATAGACGGGGGCGGATACAGCATGACGGTCAGGGATACCCCCAAGGAGTTCGACGCGAGGCTATCGGTGTACGACGCAATGCTCTCCTCCCTCGTCTTCCTGCCCACGGAGCGCGGGATGCTGCGGAATCTGGCGTCCCAGGGCCCCGTTGCGGCGAAACCCGTCGCATCGAGCGCGCCGTCGGCCCCGGCCCCAGCGCCAGCTCCCGCTCCTACGTACGCTCCGGGGCCACCCCCTGATCAAGCCAGGATCTTCTCCGCCACAGGCGGCCAGTTCACGATCAAGGTTCCTGCAGGCGCGGAAATATGGGAGCACCTGTCCACCGCGCATGGTGACAAGATGGAGCCGTATTTCGAGGTCTTCAATCAGACCGACCGAGCCATGAGCCAGACTGTGGTCCTCTGGCAGTATTTCGACCCCTCCACCCAAAAAGAAATCGAGTACGAGGTCCTGATCGGTGTCATCGAAAACGCGGCGTCTACCCTCGATGAGGCTGTCAGGGTGGTCTGGAAAGGCATATTGGGGCGATACTGGGACTCTGTGAACCTCACTCAGTCCAGGGCGAAGGTGGGGACGGCAAACGGAATGAGGGTGTACGTCGACGACCTGTCCTGGACAAAGACCGTCGACACATACATAACCAAGTCGGGAAGAGATGTTCTGTTCATAGTCGCGGATCGCGCCATGGATCCAGCCAAACTCAAAGAGCTGTTAGACAGCATGACTGTCAAGCAGTAGAAATGGGTGACTGGTTCACCTGGGGGCATGTCTGGCCGCGATGAGCAGCATGGCCTCGACATGGGTCGAGCCAACGGGGCCGGGTGAGCTGCTTGCCTGTGAAGCAAGCGCCTGCCCGGCCCTGTGGTATGTCTATCCTGAAATCACGAAGCCCCGCGCCCGTCGGCAAAGGTGATGGCCTGAGCCGGACAGGCGAAAGAACACTCCATACACCGAATGCACTCCGGCCCAGCCGACTTCTTGCCGGGCCAGGTCTTGTCGTCCAGCACGCACACGCGCTCGCACTTGCCGCAGTCTAGACACTTCTCGGTTCGCCGAAGGTCGTAGTCGCTTCCCCGGGAGATCCCGGCCACGATGAAGCCGACCGGGCAGAGGTGAGCGCAGAATACTCGCTTGCGGTAGAGGATTCCCACAGCAACGGCTACGACCATCATGGACATGAGAAGAAGCATGGGAGGGCCGAGAACCACCCCTCGCCATCCGAGCGCAAGGCCTCGCGGGAAGCGATGCCAATAGAATAGGCCCAAACCGGCGAAGAATATGAAGGCCCCGATACGCAGGTGCGATGCCCTGATCCACCGAGGCGGCCGGTTTCCCCGCGACGCCCTTGCCACTACGTTGTCTAGCACACCGCCCATGGGGCAGATCCAGCCGCAGTATATCCGTCCGTATTTCCATGCCAGGGGCATGGTGCCCAGCGTCATGATGAGCCCCAGATACATGAGGCTCCCAAAGCGGGCGAAGTTCACGAAGGCAAGGGCAAACGATACGAGCCAAACGGTGATGATGAATGCTTGAATGATGTTGCCTGTCTGTCTTGTTTTCACTGGCGATCTCCTTCGTCCGTCAAGCTTGCCTTTTTGTCGTCGGTGGCGAGAAGCGACGCTATCTCCTGAGCTGCCTCAAGATACTCCCTCAGAACATCCTTCAAGATATCGCATGCTTGCAGGATTCTTAGGTTGCTCACTCGGTAGAAGACATATAATCCCTGTCGTCTGGCTTCCACCAGTCGCTTGTCTCGCATCAAGGCCAGGTGCTGCGAGAGGCTGGACTTCTGCATCCTTGTGAGCTCCGCGAGTTCATCCACGGATTTCTCTCCCCCGCGCAGCCAGTGGAGGATCTCCAGTCGCTTCGGACTCGCGAGGGTCTTGCAGATCTCTGCATGGAGTTGGAATAGCCGTTGTTGGACTTCGTCCATCGGTCAATCTCCTTCAGTATTTCATAAGATACCGAAATACTAACAGAGAGACGCGGAAGTGTCAACGAGTGGGGAGACCTCCTAGGTCTGCGGGCTCTCCCAGGTCGGCCATTGCCTTCAAACGTAACCCCGTGGCTGCTGTCTCTGCCTTCCTCTTGAGCCTCAGGAATCGCATGGAGAAGCCAGGGTTTTCTGTTCTGGTACAGCAGGAATTCCGCGATCCGTATAGAATTCTCATTTGAGGAACAACGTTCTTATATGCGGAACGAGGTGCGATCATGAACACCAAACGTGATGAAAAAGGCACCCTTCGCATAGCAGACCGGATCATTGACGTGCTGGAGTGTTTCACCGTGGATCAGCACGAGTGGGGCGTGACCGAACTAGCCAATCATCTAGGCATGCACAAGAGCGTCATCCACCGAATCCTCTCGTCTCTCGATGCCCGCGGCTACGTGCGGCGCAACCCTCACACCAAGACATATACCCTCGGGCTCAGGTGCCTCGACCTGGGATACACAGTCCTGGAGCGAATGGACGTCAGAACCGTGGCTCTTCCCTACATGAGGGAGCTGGTCAGAACAGTCAACGAGACGGTGATGCTGCACATCGTTGATGGGGATCAGGCCTTGTGCATCGCGAAGGTCGAGAGTTCTCAAGGACTCAAATGCACATCCCGGTTGGGAAGCCGCGTCCCTCTTCATGCAGGGGCCGTCACCAAGCTGCTTCTGGCTTACCTCCCCGATGAGCAGGTGGAGCGAATCCTGGCGCGCCCGTTGAAGCGGTTCACTGAGTACACGGTTACTGACCCAGTGGTGCTCCGTGCCCAACTCGAGCAGATACGTCGCGACGGTTACTGCGTGACCGCGCAAGAAGTGGACCTCGGGTCCATAGGACCGGCGGCTCCCATCCGGGACCACACCGGGGCCGTGATAGCCTCGATGAGCGTGTCCGCACCGATAATTCGAATGCCTGACGAGAAGCTCAACCAAGTGGTCCAGCTTCTTCTGGCCACGGTGGAGCAGGTATCCGGGGAGCTAGGGTATCACGGGCCGACTTCTGAACGTGCCCGTGAAACTGCCGCTTCACTTGAAGAAACCTAGGGTTTATTGGCCGTCTGTCAAGGCGATACCATGCGGTGATGATCACCGAGACGGAGGGACGTTCCATGGATGTGAAGGAAGCGGCAGGGGACATGCCTGCGGACGTTGATCTTCTGGTAAGTGCGGATGAGATGCTCACCAGCGACTGCGGGATAGCGCAGAACATGGCTGTCGCCATCCACGGAGGGCGCATTGTCGATATGGGCCCACGTGGGGACATGGCAAGGAAGTACAGGGCCCGAGAGACTGTCGACGGCAGTGGGAAGCTTCTAATGCCCGGCCTCATTGACGCTCATACGCATGTGTGCCAGCAGCTTCTCCGTGGAAGGCTCTTCAACGAACGACCCATGATCTGGACCAGGATACTGGTCCCCTTCGAGAGCAATCTGAGGCCCGATGAAGTCCATGCCGGCGCCATGCTCGCGGGAGTCGAGATGATCCGCGCCGGGATAACCTGCTTTGCCGATTCCGGTGGGCCGCACATGGACCAGGTTGCCGAGGCAATGATAGAACTCGGGCTGAGGGCTGTCTTGTCCCGTTCGACCATGGACACTGGAGACGCCATTCCGACGTCGATGAAGGAATCCACCGGCGATGCTATCTCCAGGACCGAGGAACTCCACGCGGAGTATGACGGCGCTGGGGATGGCAGAATCCGAATCTGGTTCGCGCTCCGGCAACTCATGACGTCCACCCCCGAGCTGGTCGCAGGAGTCCTCGACAAGGCGAAAGAGAAGGACACCGGCATCCACATCCATCTCGCGGAACACCGCGGGGAAGTGGACCATTGTCTGGTCAGATATGGCAGAAGGCCAGCTGAATGGCTGGACGACATGGGTGTGGCCGGCGACCGACTGCTAGCGGCCCACTCGGTTCTCCTTACCGACCGGGAAGTCAGGATGCTCGCGGAACGGGGCGCTCACCCGGTGCACTGTCCGAGGGCGAACCTCCAGAGCCACGGATTCCCCAAAGCCACGCTCTTCCGGGAATTCGGCGCCCAGGTCGGGATGGGCAGTGACGGCGCGGCTGGGGGGCCGCTGGATCTCTTCTCCAGCATGCGACTGCTCTACCTGGCCTGCCGCTGCTACTTCGGCCTTCCCGTGCATGACGCCACGGCAATGAGCGCCCGGGACCTTATCGGTTTCGTGACGTCGGGAGGGGCGGCGGCCGTACGCATGTCGGATACGATCGGGTCGATTGAGAAAGGCAAAGCGGCCGATATCATCCTCATAGACCTGCACCAGTCTCATCTCTCTCCAATCACGCCCACCATCGATTCATACGTGAGCTTCATCCAGCCAGCCGATGTGAGTGATGTCATCGTTGCCGGTAGCGTCCTGATGCGCGACCGGCGCATTCTCTGCGTGGACGAGGAGCACGTGATGGCAAGAGCACTCGAGGCCCGCGAATCCGTGTTTCGGAGGGCTGGTCTCTGACGTGCGCGTTCCTCCGTGAACGCGGAGTTCACCATGCAACCAAAGGGGGGGTGATCACTGCACAGGATGAGGGCGGACTCATTGACTGGTCGGTTTGTTATCTAAGTCGCAACGGGAATTCGTCAAGATTCAAAGGGGAGGCAACATTCTATGTCTCGTCGCACGCTGTCGCTTCTTCTGGCCGCAGTCATGGTATTCGCACTGGCCGTCGATGTCGTTGGTGCGGCGGCCGCGCCGAAGGCCAAGAAGTACAAAGTCGGATTGCTCGTCAACTTGCTGGGCGACCGCTCCTACTGGGACTCCGCGGCCCGCGGTATTAAGTGGGCCAACGAGAAGCTTCCGAACATCGATGGTAGGGTTTTTGAGCACAAGGATACCGGCGAGATGGAACTGACTGCTCGTGCCCTCGCAGATCAGGGCTACGACATGGTCATCGTGATGGGTTGGGGTTCTGAGGACTGGGCCGCCCGTGTGGCCAAGGAATACCCGGATACCCACTTCTTCGGCGCCGCTGTGAAACTGCCGGATCTTCCCAATACGTCCAGCGGGGACTTCCTGGAGCACGAGGGCTGCTTTACCGTGGGTATGGTAGCCGCGATGATGACCAAGACCGGCAAGGTCGGTTACATCGGCGGATCGGACAGCCCACTTCTCAACCGTTTCCGGCATGGATACATCCAGGGCGTCAAGTACGCCAACCCGAAGGTTGAGGTAGTCACTGGGTGGGTAGGCGTGTTCAACGATCCGACGAAGGCTAAGGAACTGGCACTTACCCAGTACCAGGAAGGTTGCGACATCATCTTCGCCGCGGCGGGCAAGAGCGGCGAGGGTGTCCTCGCTGCCGCGGCCGAGAAGGGCAAGTACGCGATCGGCGTGGACTCTGACCAGTGCTGGATCAGGCCCGGCAACGTGATTACGAGCATGCTCAAGAGAGTGGACATGGTTGTGTTCAACAAGTGCAAGCAGCTGTCCGAGGGCGCGCTCAAGACTGGCTTCGAGGCATACGGCCTGAAGGAAGGGTTGGTTGGGGCCTGCCATCTGTATGAGGAGGACACCGAATTCCTGGACAAAGGGCCCAAAGACATGGTTGCCAAGCTCAAGAACGAGGTAATGCCCCAGGTCCGTAAGGCTGTGGAGCGGATCAAGGCCGGGGAGTTCGGAGTGGAGGACTACATGAAGGTCTTCCCCGTCACCAAGACTCCACCGGTCGGCGGCATGACCAAGTAATAGCGGGTTCCCCACTGTCCGCAGGAGGGCGGAGAACCGCCTTCCTGCGGACTCAGATCAGGAGGTTGTAGCCAGTGCAGCCAGCTGTTGAGATGCGAGGCATCCGCAAGGTCTTCCCTGGCGTCGTTGCCAACGACAATGTGGACTTGACCATCAACGAAGGCGAGATCCACGCGCTCGTGGGCGAAAACGGGGCTGGAAAGAGCACCATCATGAACGTGCTATATGGGCTCTATCGCCCAGATGCGGGGACAATCAAGATCAACGGTCAGCCGGTGCAGATCCGCAAGAACTCCGACGCCATCGCGCTCGGAATCGGCATGGTCCATCAGAGTTTCAAACTGGTGCCTTCATTCACCGTCGCCGAGAACATCGTGCTCGGAGCGGAACCTCATCGTTCGATGTTCGTGGACCTGACAGCAGTGCACGATAGTGTCGTCGAGATATCGAAGCGGTTCGGGTTGAAGGTCGACCCGGAGGCCCGGGTCAGAGACTTGCCCGTTGGTGTCCAGCAGCGGGTCGAGATTCTCAAGACACTGTATCGAAATGCCAACATACTCATTCTCGACGAACCTACCGCGGTTCTGACCCCGCAGGAGACACGTGAGCTGTTTGGCGTCATTCGATCTCTTGTGGCCAAGGGCAAGACAGTCGTTTTCATCACGCACAAGCTGCGCGAGGTCATGGAAATCTCCGACCGAGTCACCGTCATGCGTGCCGGCAAAGTGGTGGGGACGAAGGACACGAAAGATACCAACCCCACGGACCTGGCTAGGATGATGGTCGGGCGAGAGGTTCTGCTGCGTGTGAAGAAGGAGCCTGCGAAGCCTGGCAAACCCGTTCTCCAGGTCCAGAACATAAGGGTACGCGATGACCGGTACCTCATGGCCGTACGTGGCCTCTCTCTCGAGGTTCGGGAGGGCGAGATACTTGGCATCGCTGGAGTGGAAGGCAACGGCCAGCGGGAATTGGTGGAGGCTCTTGTGGGGCTCCGGCCCCTGGTGGACGGCAAGGTGATCATCCACGGTCAGGAAGTAACGTCCGCCTCCGTGCGCGACAGGCGCGAGTCCGGCATGGCGTGTGTCCCAGAGGACCGGGCCGTGCGAGGCCTGGCCCCTCGGGCGAGCATAGAGGAGAACTTGATAGGGGTTTCGTACTTCAAGGAACCCATGAGCAAGCACGGGATTCTGAACCTCAAGGCCATGGCTGAGTTCTCTCGTGATTCCATCAAGAACTTCGATGTCCGGGCGGTGGGGAAGGACGTCCCCGCCTTCACCCTGTCAGGCGGCAACATGCAGAAGGTAGTGCTCGCCCGGGAGCTCAGCACCAATCCCAGACTCCTTATCGTGGCCCAGCCTACCCGGGGTTTGGACATAGGAAGCATCGAGTTCATGCACTCCCGGATAGTGGAGGCGCGGGACCGCGGCGCTGCCGTGTTGCTGGTCTCCGCTGAACTGGGAGAGGTCATGTCCCTCAGCGACCGGATTGCTGTGATGTATGAGGGCAGGATTGTGGGCGTCATAGACGCCGCGAAGGCCACGGAAGAAGGGCTTGGACTGTGGATGGCGGGTATCACGGATCGAGGCAATACAGGAGTGAAGGGTGAGGGGCATGAGCAGAGTTGTTGACGGGCTCAAGAAGCATGTGAAGCGAGCCCTCTACGGCTCGTTCAGGCTGGGCGTAAGCATGGCCATCGCCGTGATCATCGGCTCGATTATAATCCTGCTGTACGGGCATAACCCAATCGAGATCTACGGAATGCTCATCCAGGGCGCCTTCGGCAGCCAGAGGAGCCTCTTCATTACTCTGCAGAGGGCAACCCCTCTCATATTCACCGCCCTCGCTTCGACGTTGGCGTTCCGAACAGGCGTGTTCAATGTGGGCATCGAGAGTCAGTTCTACGTCGGTGCTCTGTGCGGGACAGTCGTTGGATATGCGTTCGATCTTCCAGCGATCATCCACTTGCCTTTAACGTTCCTTGCCGCGTTCCTCGGCGGGGCGCTCTGGGCCGTTGTCCCTGCAATACTCCGGGAGCGGCTCAAGATCAGTGAGATCGTGACTACGATCATGACCAACTATGTTGCCTTCCAGCTCCGGGATTACCTTCTCATCTACGTGCTCAGAGTGGGGCCGCATCTTGCCGAAACACCTTTCGTCAAGGACAGTGTCAAGTTGCCCCAGTTCACTGAGCTGGTTCCAGGGCTTGGCAGGGGCAGCCAGGCGCACGTGGGTATCTTCCTCGCCCTCGCCACCGCTATCATACTCTACCTCGTTCTCAAGTACACCAGGCGTGGGTACGAGTGGCGGATGGTCGGTGTGTCCTTTCCGTTCTCGGAGTTCGCGGGCATTAATATGAGGCGGGCGTTCATGACGGGATTCGTCGTGAGCGGCGGCATAGCGGCCATCGGCGGGCTGGTGGAGATCTTGGGCGTCTGGCGCCGCTACAAGCAGTTGTTCGGCGTTGGGTTTGGGTTCAAGGGGAACCTCGCGGCCCTGCTCGGCGGGCGGACGGTGGTCGGCGCGACGGCTGCAGCGTTGTTCTACGGGAGCATGGAGGCGGGATCCGTGGCGCTCGAGTGGAATTCCGGTGTCCCAAGGCAACTGATCGACATCCTCATCGGCTTGATCATCTTCTTCATGGCGGCACCCGGTCTGTGGGACTTCCTGAAGAGTGCCAAGCTGATATCTGGACCGAAAACGGCTCGCCGCGCCCCTGCGGGTCGGGAAGCATAGGAGGGAAGGCAAGCAATGGATGAGGTAATGCTGGCCCAGATAGGGCAAGTACTGAAGCGGTACGTGTTCAACCTGGCCAATCTTCAGGGGATGCTTCGTCTGTCCACTCCTGTGATTCTGTCTGGGTTGTCCGCTCTCATCACCAGCCGCGCTGGGATCATGAATATTGCGGCCGAAGGCATGATCAACCTGTGCACTTTCGCCGCCGTGGCCGGGAGCTACTTCCTCGGGCACGCGATAGGCGGCGTAGGGGTGGCGCTGCTCACGGGTCTTCTGGTCGGTGGCTTCTTCGCGCTGTTCTCCATCAAGTTCCGCGCGAACACCACTGTCATGGGAATCGCGATCAACATCACCTCAGTCTCGGTGACTATGTTCCTGTGCAGGGCCATCTTCAAGCAGGCGGGCGCGTTCAGTGATCCGAGTATCATGGGTCTTTCTCCCATTCATATTCCGGTTATCGAGAAGATCCCGATACTCGGCCCGCTGGTCAGTGGGTACAGCATCATCACCTACCTCGCCTGGGCCCTCATACCCATCACCACCATATTCCTCTATCGGACGAGGACAGGCTGGCATCTCCGGGCCGTCGGCGAGAACCCCCAGGCCGCAGAGACTCTGGGCATCAATGTCGACCGGATGAAGTTTGGGGCCATGATGGCCAGCGGTGTGTTTGCGGCTCTAGCAGCGTTGTACCTGTCATTGGCCCACCTTCAGATGTACACGGACGAGATGGCCGCCGGACGCGGCTTCATAGGCATGTCTGTCAACACCTTCGGAGGAGGCGAGCCCGCAGGAGTATTCCTCTCGAGCCTGTTGTTTGGGTTCGTCGACACTATTGGCTGGCGCCTGCAGGCCGACCGGATAATGCCTCCGCAGTTCATCACCATGCTGCCGTACGTGGCCACGTTGGTCTTCCTCACGGTATTCACCGTCCGCAAGAATCGACGGCTCAAGGCCGCGCTGGAGAAGGCTGCCCGCGAAGACGTGCAGGAGAGACAGAGTACAGCTGCCAGCGCGTAAGGTGGGCGTCTTTTCCACCGGATGCTGGCGACGAAAGGATGGGTGTTCGAATTGCGACGAAACGTCATCATTGATACGGACCCCGGCGTCGACGATGCGCTGGCTTTGTTGTTCGCCCTGCGCTCGGACCAGTGGAGTGTTCTAGGGATCACCACGGTCGCGGGCAACATGATCCTGGACCAGACAACCCGTAATGCGCTCGTCGTGGTCGAGAGGTCCGGCGCATCGGTCCCTGTCTTCAGGGGAGCGTACCGGCCTCTCAGGGAACCCCTCGAGACTGCCGAGCACGTACACGGCCACGATGGCCTTGGCGACGTGGGCTTTCCCGATCCCGTCACGGCGGCAAGGCCAGAACATGCCGTAGATTTCATCGTCAAGACTGTCATGGGATCGGACGAGCCCGTAGAGCTGATCACTTTGGGCCCTCTGACCAACATCGCGATGGCGATCACGGCGGAGCGCGGGATAGAGGAGCGGGTACGCCGTCTGGTGATGATGGTGGGAACGTGGACGGTGGGGAACATCACCCAGGCCGCGGAGTTCAACGCTGGGGTCGACCCCGAGGCGACCGACATTGTCTTCCGAAGCCGAATCCCCAAGACCATGGTGGCCTTGGACCCGATCCGCGAGGGAGCGCTGATCGAGGCGGATGACGTCCCGACCCTTGAGAACGCGGATAGTCCGTGGTGCCAGATGGCCGGGCAGCTGTTGCGCAGGAGCCTTGAGCGGTGGAAGAGACCCAGACTGTCCATGTGCGACCCGGCCGCAGTGGGCGTGGCCATCGACCCGTCCATAGCCGAGATTCAACGACTCTCGGTCGGTATAGAGACCAGAGGTGAGTACACCCGTGGCATGACCGTGGTCGACCTGCGCTTCGGGTGCGGGCACAAGCTCGGGATAATGGAGCCCAACGTCGATGTGGTCATGAGCATAAACCCTGAACGGTTCCGGCGCCTGTACATGGACACCATGCTCAGGTACTGAACCGCCGGTGAACGCACGACACGAAGAGACGGCGAGACCGGCTGAATCTCACTCGAAGGAGCGAACACTCGATGGCCAAACTCAAAGCTTACATCGCAAACCCCCTGATCTTCAGCCCAGCCACGCGGGAGTGGTACAAGAACACGATGATCCCTGTGGTCGAGAAGCACGTTGAAGTGATCAATGCACCAGGTGCGGCAGGTGGAGCCAAGCTCGACGAATCCATGTCCAAAGCTGAGCGCAGCAAGGCGATTTTCGACTGGAACGTCAAGCGCCTGGACCAGTGCGATTTCGTCATATGCGTCATAGACGGTGTCCAGACCGACGATGGCACTGCCTGGGAAGTCGGGTACGCCTGGGCAGAGGGGAAGCCGTCCATAGCCGTGCGTTTCGATGCGCGCGACGGATGCAAGGAGAAGGTTAGCCGGTTCACCAACCTAATGATCGAGAACAGCTGCGTGGACATGGTGGAGGGGCTTGAGGCGCTAGATCAGGCTCTAGCCAAGTACGTCGCGGAGCGCTCGGCGGAGTAGGTCCTGGATCGCACTGGCACCATTCCCACTAGCGTCATCACTGGAGGAGGAGCCCACATGGCTAAGATACAGCATCACATTCACTGCCAGCCCGAGGACCTCGCCCCTTATGTATTGGCCCCGGGTGACCACGCCCGCGTCGACAGAATTGCGGCACACCTGGAGGAACCCAGGTTGGTCAGCGAGAGCCGCGGGTACCGCATTATAACCGGCCGGTACAAGGGAGCCCCTGTAACAGCCTGCTCCACGGGCATGGGATGCCCGCAGGTCGCGATCGCCGTCGAGGAGCTTGCCAATCTCGGAGTTCACACCTTCATCCGTGTGGGGTCGTGCGGAGCGCGTCAGGACTTCCTGAACATAGGGGACGTCGTTATCACCAATGCTGCATACCGGGACGACGGCACGTCCATGTGTTACCTGCCGGCGCCGTTCCCCGCCGTCGCACATCAGGATGTGATGGATGCCTTGAGAGACGCCGCACGCAGCTGCGGTATACCTTGCCATGTCGGCATCACGGTCTCTGGTGATGCCTTCTATGGCCGGAAGTACGACAACCACTCGGACCTTCTCAAGCAAGCCGGTGTTCTCACTGTCGAGATGGAGAGCTCCACTTTGTTCATCGTTGCTCAGTGGCGCAAGGTCCGAGCAGGCACAATTCTGGCTGTGAGCGACAGGCCCGGGCAGAGAGTAACCGATCCCGAGGTGGAGAAGATCTTCCGTCGCGGGGAACAGGACATGATACGAATTGCCCTAGAATCGGTGAGGGTGTTGCACGACAGGGACGCTGCCGCCAAGTAGAAGGTGTGCCCGCCCGATTCGCCATCCAGATATTAGAGGGGTGCACCGAGTGGCATTACCGAGCAAGTCGCTGTCTTGGCAGAAGTCTCTTTCGTACGCTGAGAGCCTCCAAGTATGGGCCCTGGTGTGGCCGGTAGTAATCATGTCTCTTCTGGAGAACGGTCTCCGATTGCTGGAGATGTGGTGGGTGAAACCACTGGGAACCGCAGCTACTGCGACGCTGTCGGTCGCCGCTTCGATCACCCTCATCCTCGAGGCCATCGCTCGCCTGCTGCAGACGGGGAACTTGGCAATCGCCTCCCGCCACGTCGGGGCGGCCGACCCTCAAGAGGCGATATCCGCCTTCTGCCACACCTTCATACTGGCGGTCGGCGTCTATATGCTGCTAGGCCCGATTGGGTCGGGAGTGGCCCGTCCGCTCATCCTCCTGCTGGGATGGGAGGCGGATGTGGTTGGTCCCGCGGCGGGCTACATCCGGATCATCCTTCTGGGGTCACTAGTGTACCTTCTCAAGCGAGTCATCTACAGTGCTTTCTATTCGTTCGGGGATTCAAAGGCCCCAATGAAGATCATGGCGGCGGCGGTCCTGGCCAACGCGGTCCTGGCCCCAGCACTCATCTACGGATGGGGGCCCATACCCAGGCTTGAGCTGAACGGGGCCGCGCTCGCCATGATTCTCGCCCAGGGGTTGGGCGTTGGAGTTGGCCTGATCATGTTGCAGGTTCGGCACAGGGGGCATTTCAACATCACCGGCATGGTCAGGACCAAGCTCAGATGGGAGCGGTTCGTCGAAATCGCGCGGATCGGATTGCCGGTCGGAGCGCAGACCGTGTCCAGGAGCTTCTCGCACCTGGTCATGCTCAGGATCGTGTCCATTTTCGGAACTGCGGCCGTGGCTGGGTATGGGGTCGGTTCGCGCGTCGCCGGGTTCCCCCTGATGATTGCCACAGGCGCCTCAATAGCAAGTGGGGCCCTGGTGGGCCAGAGGCTTGGCGCCAAAGATCCCGATGGCGCGGAACGTGCGGCGTATACCGCAACCGGAATGACGTGCCTCATCCTGGCAGCCACCTCCGCCGTGGCTTTCACAACAGCGCCGTGGCTGATCGGGCAGTTCACCCGAGACCCCGAGACTATCGTAAACGGCGTGGCTTACCTGAGGATGCTCGCCCTGGTCCACGTGTTTGTGGGGATAACCATGTGCCTGAGAGGCGCAATGAACGGTGCTGGGTACACGCTTGTTCCTGTCTACCTTGAGAACATCGACCTGTGGGTGATCCAGATCCCCGTCGCTTTTCTGCTAGGGCAACACCTGGGCTTCGGAACCCAGGGCCTTTGGTGGGGTATCGCCATCTCCGAGGTGGTCCTGGGCATCGCGTACATTTGGCTCTTCAGGATGGGACGCTGGAAATACGTAAGAATAGCCCGGCCCGGAACGCCCCATAGCTGATGCGGGGGTCACGGCGCCATGGAGGCCGTGGAGCTGGCGCGGAGGACTGGGGAACGGGTGTGAGCCGTGTGCCGAGAGGAGACGAAAATGCGAATCTACTACGCGAGGCCGATCTTCACCCGCTCCGAACACGAGTTCAACACAAAAGTGGAGAAGCTCGTGGACGAGGCGGGAATCAGCCGGCAAAGATGGGGCGGCACAAAGGAGAACGCCACCCGCACCAGGGCGAAGAGGGTGTTTGACAACGACTATGCCGGCCTCGAGGAGGCTCAGGCTATGCTCGCCGTCTTGAGTGGGACGGAAGTCGACGATGGGACGGCCGCGGAGATCGGAATCTTCCACGCTCTTATGCGGGCGGACAAGGGCAAAAAAGGCATCGTCGCGGTGTTGGACGACTGGCGCACCGACACTGAGAACCCGAAGTTCGAGGGGAGGGGCCTGAGCTATTCGATATTGGGCTGTCTACGGAGATCGGGTGTGATAGTCCAGACAGTCGAGGATGGGATCGAGAAGCTCCGGGAGTGGGATAGGGAGCTCGAGGCTTCAGCCCCGACGCCCGAGGCATCGTGTGCAGTTGACGAGACTGGTGAGCCAGCAAGACTCGTCTACCTCACCGGCCCTCTGTATACCCCCTACGCGCGGCGACACATCGCCGAATGTGCTCAGGCCCTGCGGGAGAGGGGCATGGAGGTCTATGTCCCTTCCGGGCGGGCCGAAGCGCGCCCCACGCTCACGCCTGAAGAGGTGTTCGACCAGGACGCCGCGGCGTTGTCGCGCGCGAAGGCACTCGTGGCTGTAATGGACGGTGCACAAGTCGATGACTCGGTGGCCATGGAAATCGGCATATTCTGCGTGCTGCTCAGGCGAGACCCTGCGAAGAAAGGAATGCTGGGCCTGATGACGGACTCCCGCGGCCTGCGCTGGCGAGACAACGAGTTCGGGACCAACCTCTTCGTTGCTGGGATCATACACGAGTGCGGCCGCATCATGGACGATTTCGACGGGCTCGCCGGGCAGCTCGATGCCTGGATGAAGGAAGTCTTAACATGACACGCGTTGTTAGGAGCGCGTCTGACTACATGAGACGGGTGCGCGGGCTGGACCAAAGCATCGGTCTGTACTTCGCCGCGGTGGCGTTGAGCAGTATCGCGCTGGGTATATTCAGCGTCGCTTTCAACCTGTACATCCTCTCTGTCGGGATCGGCGAGGGCAAGCTCGGCGCGATTGTCGGCGCAGGCCCCTTTGCTACGGCGCTTGTGGCGATCCCCGTAGCCTTCGCAGCGGAGATCATCGGCTACAAGAGGAGCTTCTTGATCATTCTGGCCATTACCGGGGCCACGCAGCTCGCCCGGGTGGCCACGGCTAGTGTGCCCGTGATACTCGTGGCCGCCTTCATAAGCGGGCTCGGCTCCGCGGGCGAGTTTGTGGTGAAGCTCCCGTTTCTTGCAGACTACAGCGACGCCTCGAACCGGACCCTCGTTTTCAGCTTGAACACCCTGCTGACTAGTGTGGCCACAGCCGTCGGCACGGTTCTCGCCGGGTACATGCCGAATATGGGGCGCCTCGCCTCGTTCGACCTCAGCCTGGCGTACCGGTACACCTTGTACTTCGCGTCTGCGTTGAACCTGCTTGGGCTGGTGCCTTTGTGGTTCATCAAGGCGAGGAAGCCGAAAGAGAGGAAGACCATAAGCCTCGGCCCTTACCTTTGGGGAATAGACAGGCGCACGGTGAAACTGGCATGTATGTCATTGTTTCGCGGCCTGAACATGGGGTTCGTGAATCCGTTTCTCAACATCTACTTCATCAATCATCTGGGCACTACCCGGGAGTTTTTCAGCAACATCTCGGCGCTCGCGATAATCCCGATCATGATCGGAGTCGCCCTGGGGCCGCACCTGGCGAAGCGCATCGGCAATGTGCGAGCCATTACAGTGCTGCGTTGGGGCATACCTGTTCCCGCCCTGGTGATGGCTCTCACGACCAACCCGATCACTGCAGCAGTTGCCGAGTGGGTCCACCGGGTGGCCTCGATGATGGAGACGCCCTTGTCGTTTGCTTACTCCATGGAGGTGGCCACGGAACGGACCAGGGCGGCGACGGCAGCGTGGCTTCATGTCACTTTTGTGCTGGGAACGGCTGCGGCCGCTCCGATCACTGGCCTCTGCCTGGCCCAGGCCAACTACCGGCTTCCATTCTATCTGTCTGCCGTGTCCATGGCTACAGCGGGCCTGTTGAATGAGGTGTTTTTCGGGGTGCGCGCGGCGCGGCAGCGGATGCAGGAGCGGACAGCAGCATGAGTCGAAGCGGAGGGGTGAAGATGATAAAGGTTAACGTCGTTCCTTTTACGTCTCTGCGAGGAAACAGAGAAGCTACACAGGATAGGGTGTTGCAGCTCTTCGGGGAAATCGAAGTCCTTCCAGGGCTCGAGTGTACGCTGGTGGATCCCAATGAAAAGCAGCCTGAGGCGGACGTCACCGTACTTCTGGCGATGGGCGGCGGGATCGAGCCCAGGATGCTGCCGTTCATAGAATGCATGGACGAGCCGGCATTGATCCTCGCAAGGCCGGCGGGGAACGCCCTTGCGGCAGCGCTCGACGTCCTCGCGATCGCAAACGGGGCTGGCCGCCCAGGCCGGATCGTGCAGGCGACAGAAGGATGGCAGGATGAGCTCAGTGAGCTCATCGCGGTTTTCGCCGCCGGTGCCAGGTTGAAGGGAAGGCACATCGGGGTCATCGGAACCCGGGCGATCGAGGTCATGGACGTACTCCGCCTGACGATCCAGGTCAGGAAGGTTTGGGGCCCTCGCCTCGTTCATATGGAGATGCAGGAACTGATCGATGGTATAAGGAGCGTGGACCCTGCTCAAGCCAGGCAGAGAGCAGAAGAGTTCGGCAGGGGTGCCTCCAGGATCGTCGAGCCAGACCAAGAGACACTCGTCGGGGCGGCGCAGATCTACTTGGGCCTGCGCCGGGTGGTCGAGAGCCGGCGCCTGAATGCGGTCACGGTCAAATGCTTCGACCTCATCCCGGTCCTTGCCAATACCGGATGTTACGCGCTGGCCCGGCTGAACGAAGAGGGAATCCCGGCAGGGTGTGAGGCGGATGTCCTCTCCACTCTTGGCATGCTGTTTATTCGCGAACTGACAGGCCTTCCGAGCTTCATGGCGAATCCAGTGGTCATAGATCCGGGTTCCGGGATGATCACCCTTGCCCATTGCACCATTGCGCGGAACATGGCCACCTCATACATTATCCGGTCTCACCTGGAGTCTGGGCTGGGTGTGGGGATCCAGGCGGACCTCAGTCCCGGTCCCGTGACGATTGTGAGGCTGGGCGGTGGGAGGCTGGACCAGGTGTTCGCGGCGCGTGGCGACCTCAGTGGATGCGGCTTTAGGGATGACATGTGCAGAACTCAGCTTATGATAAAGCTGTCGGATCCCGAGACCGCCAGATCGATTCTGTCCCGGCCCCTGGGCAACCATCACCTGGTCGTGGCTGGGGACTGGTTGAAGAGAATCCGCGAGTTTCAATCTATCTTCATGCGAGCGGACGGGGTCTAGCGGACACGCCCTGGGCTCGGTTGGATCCCTGGAGTACAAGGAGGCAGTTACTTGGTGAGTGCAGGCATTGTGGACAGAGTCATCTTGATCGTCATGGATAGTGTGGGCATCGGGGCCTTGCCCGACGCCGACTCTTTCGGAGATGTGGGCAGTGACACGTTGCGCAACACAGCCCGCGCGGTGGGAGGGCTCAACCTGCCCTTTTTCTCTCGCCTTGGCCTTGGGAACCTGGCCCAGGGTTTCGGAGAGCCGATCCTGGGTGTGCCCGCTGTAGAGGCGCCACTCGCCGCATTCGGCCGGATGGCGGAGAAATCCTCCGGGAAGGACACGACGACAGGCCACTGGGAGATAGCAGGCATTATCCTGGACCGGCCGTTCCCGGTCTACCCGGATGGTTTCCCGCCCGAAGTCATCAGTGCCTTCGAAGATGCCATAGGCACCAGGACTCTCGGCAATAAGCCGGCCTCGGGAACGGAGGTCATCAAG
This sequence comes from Bacillota bacterium, assembly GCA_024655925.1. Taxonomy (NCBI): domain Bacteria; kingdom Bacillati; phylum Bacillota; species Bacillota bacterium. The sequence continues at coordinate 48,370 of JANLFS010000007.1, forward strand.
GAGCTGGGCGATGAGCATGTGAGAACTGGGTTCCCGATCGTCTACACCTCCGCGGACAGTGTGTTCCAGATCGCTGCCCACGAGGACGTGATTCCCGTGGAGAGACTCTACGAGATGTGCCGGATCGCACGGTCATTGCTTGCCGGTGAGCACGGAGTCGGGCGTGTCATTGCCCGCCCGTTTGTGGGCACGCCAGGCAAGTACGTAAGGACTGAGCGGCGCAAGGACTTCTCCATCAAGCCCCCACGGAGGACCCTGTTGGACTTCATCGGGGCGGCTGGAATGGACGTGACCGGGGTAGGCAAGATCGAGGACATATTCGCATTTCAGGGCCTCACCCGCTCGGACCATACCGGCAACAACGAAGAAACGATGATGGCTGTAACGAGGCTGGTCCAGGAGGACAGCAAAGGTCTCATCTTCGCGAACTGCGTCGACTTCGACATGCTCTGGGGGCACCGCAATGATGCGCGGGCGTATGCGCGGGGCCTGGAGGAGCTAGATGGGATGATTGAAAACCTCACCGGGGTCCTCCGTGACCGGGACGTGCTTGTCGTCACGGCGGACCATGGTTGTGACCCCACGACACCGAGCACGGACCATTCGCGAGAGTACGTTCCGCTACTTGTCTACGGAAAGACCGTCAGGCCTGGCGCGTTTCTCGGCACCCGCGCCTCGTTTGCCGACCTTGGGCGGACGATTGCAGACCTGCTCGGGGTGGAGGCAGATATCTCGGGCGAGAGCTTCAGAGATGCGATCCTGAAAGGAAGTGTGCCATGTCTATGATCGTGGTTTTGGGAAGTCTCAATATGGATCTGGTCACCAGAGTCTCCCGACTCCCAATGAAGGGGGAGACCCTCACTGCACTTGGATTCCACACAGTCCCGGGAGGCAAAGGAGCCAACCAGGCCCTTGCCGCCGCCAGGCTCGGGGCAGATGTCAGGATGATCGGCCGAGTGGGACGCGATGCTTACGGTGAGATGCTTCTGGCGAACCTGTGCGCGGACGGGGCGGATGTCTCGCACGTGGTATTGGACTCGAGCGCTCCGACGGGGATGGCCTTCATTACCGTGGACACTGCCGGGGCAAACACCATCGTTGTCTACCCCGGCGCCAATGCCCATTGCTCTGAGGAAGATGTGGACGCCTGTCGCAGCTTGATCAGTGGCGCCCGGGTTCTCATCGCTCAACTTGAAATCCCAGTTGAGACAGTGGAGTACGCATTTGAGCTCGCCCGGGCCTCGTCGGTCATGACGATCCTGAACCCGGCGCCCGCGCGGAAGCTGCCCGCGGCTCTTCTGGCCTCCACTGACCTCTTGATTCCGAACGAGGTTGAAGCTGGCCTCCTCTCCGGGATGCCGGTTTCCGACCCGGACAGCGCACTGCGTGCTGCGGCCCACCTACGCGAGCAAGGCCCTGCGCGGGTAGTGATCACTCTGGGGTCGAAGGGGGCTATCTACGCCGGGCCTGAGGGGACCATCCACGGTCACGCTTTCAGGGTACAGGCAGTCGATTCAACGGCTGCCGGAGATGCATTCATCGGCGCGTGGGCCGCTGCGTGGACTCGCGGTGCCGCGATTTCGGAGAGCCTACGGTATGCCTCAGCCGCCGGTGCGGCGGCAACCACCACTGTCGGCGCGCAATCCTCGTTGCCCAGGCCCGAGCAGGTTCTCGCCCTCTTGGAGCAGCGTTCGCCATCGGATTAACTTAAGGCAACTTCAGATTGAGCCGGCCCCGGCGTTCTTCCGGAAGGAGGCTCTCCGCAAGGACGTGCCGCTCGAGAGCATGTAGTCATCTGATCAACCTAACGCCCAAATACTGCCTGCATCCCGCTTCCGGCAAGGCTCTGCGCATCTAGCCTGGCCGCCTGGTCAGCTTCTCTTGCTCACCCAACCTTCAGTCGCGTGCACCTGGCCCCCTGTGCCACTGGTGGAGTCACGTAACACCCTTGACAATGCGAGGGCGAGCAACTAGAATGTGTGTGGGAGGGAAAATCTTTGCCGCAAAAATTTGCACAGCCCTTTGCCGATGTCGAAACCAGGCTTGCGATGGCTCTCTGGGTTGCGGAGCGCTACTACTTGCACAGACAGAGCCAGAAGGACATCGCGCGTGAGATGGGGTGTTCCATAGCCACTGTCTCCCGCCTGCTCAGGATGGCCGAAGATGAAGGCATTGTCCGGATACATATAGAGAAGCCGGCCGCGAGGGCGACAGAGGCGGAGCGGGATCTGTGCGAGAGGTTTGACCTGAAGGCGTGCCGAGTGGTGGGGGCCCCAGCGGATGGCTTGCTTGCCAAGAAGATCATTGGCGCTGCGGCGGCTCAGCTCATCGCGGAACTGGTCTCTGACGGAGACATCGTGGGGCTGTCCTGGGGGGTCACCATGCGAGAAGTGGTGAACTCTCTGCCCTCCCACAGGCGGCACGTGAGTCTAACTGCCGTCCCTCTCATAGGCGGGCTCGGTCAGGTCAAGCCAGAGCACCAGGTTAACGACCTTGTGCACGCATTCGCCGAGTGCTTCCAGGGCAACTGCATGATGTTGCACGCACCGGCTCTCTCTGATCACGAGTCCACCGTGGCGCTGCTCCTCAAGGAAGCTCCTATCTCCCGGGTGGTCGGCATGTGGGAACACCTTACCATGGCAGTGGTAGGCATAGGGGAGAGCCCACCAACGTCCCCGATGAGGAAGACCGGATACTACGACGACACAGAGCTCGAAGAGCTCATAAGAGTCGGAGCCGTTGGTGACATATCCGGCAGGTTCTTCGACTGCAACGGGGTGGAGTCGCCTGCCTCAGCGAACCGGAGGCTCTTGTCGATCCCGTTCCCAACTCTCCGGGCAGTGAACTACCGTGTCGGGGTTGCAGGTGGACCCGCCAAGATCAAGGCGATTACGGGCGCCCTCCGGGGCAGCCTCATCAACATCCTGGTGACAGATTCCACTACAGCGCATGCTCTTATCGCACAATGACCGAGGAGTGAGATCATGAAGGTTGCCGTCTACTACGGGCCCGGCAAGATGGAGATCGAGGATTGGCCCGTGCCTCCAGTGGAGGACCGCGACATCCTCATCAGGATCCGCACCAGCATGGTTTGTGGGACTGACGTGAAGACGTTTCTCAGAGGGCATCCTCTGTTCAAACCTCCGACAGTACTCGGCCACGAGTTTGCGGGAGAGGTCGTTGAGGTCGGCGCAGCAGTCCGCTCGGTAGCCCCTGGGGACCGAGTCACGGTGGCTCCTTTCATCAGTGATGATGTCTGCTTCTACTGTAGGGCAGGGTTGAAGGAGCTGTGCCCGTCTAGACGCTATCTGAGCAACGGGGCGTTCAGTGAGTATGTGAAGATAGACGAGGATTACGCCCGGACGGGCCTGGTCAAGTTGTCGTCGGATGTGACGTGGCAGGAGGGAGCCTTGACAGAGCCCATCGCCTGCGTGGTCAACGCTGTATCCGACCTGCACATCACTCCAGGCGACACTGTGGCGGTAGTGGGAGCGGGTCCAATGGGGCTGCTCAATGCTCTCATCAGTAGGGCATCTGGCGCAGGCAGTGTTGCCGTCCTGGAGATCGACGCCGGCCGCCGGGCGATTGCAGGTTCGATGGGTTTCATCACTGTGGATCCTGGCTCAGAAGATGCCGTGGCGCGCATAAAGTCTCTCACGGACGGACGTGGGTCGGATCAGGTGATCCTTGCAGTGGGATCTGCCTCACTGATCCCGGACGCCATGGCGCTTGCCAGGCCCGGGGCGAAAGTGATGCTCTTCGGAGGGTTTCCCCAGGGCGAGAGTGCGCGATTCAACCCGAACCTCGTCCACTACCAGCAAGTATCCGTCATTGGGACCTCCGGATTCACCCCGGAGGATTTCGCCCACGCAGGCAAGCTCGTCAACTCCCGGGCCTTTGATCTTCGCCCGCTCATCACGCACAGATTCCGCATTGACGAGATAAGGAAAGCCATCGAGACTGCGGCAAGCACAGAGAGTCTCAAAGTCGAGATTGCGTTGGACGAGTGACGCGACCTCGGAGGGAGGTGGATTGAACCATGACACTGGGAAAGGCAAACCGGCTGTCGAGGATCTTCAGACCTGATGATGGGATGAGCGTGATGCTCGCCCTGGACCACGGGATGGCTCTCGGGCCTATCAAAGGTATTGAGAAGCCGGCGGATACTATCGCGCCCCTGGCCCCGTTCGTTGATGCGCTGATGGCCACGAAGGGCGTCATTGCCAGGGCTTTCGAGCCTGATGGCCGGGTGGGAGTAGTCCTAAGAGCCTCCGGTGCCGCCACCATCGCCGGCCCTGACCTGACGAACGAGGGTCTCACGGCCACTGTGGAGGAGGCCATCAGGCTGAGCGCAGATGCCGTTGCCACCTCCATATTCGTCGGCACACCCAACGAGCGCGAGACAATCGAAAACCTTGCGCATCTTGCGGGAGAGTGCTCAAGGTACGACATCCCCGTCCTCGCCGTTACCGCTGTGGGAAAAGACCGTGAGAAGCAATTTGACGCCAAGTACCTCGCGCTGGCGTGCAGAGTGGCAACTGAGCACGGAGCTGACCTGGTCAAGACCTACTTCACTCCGGAAGGATTTGACTCAGTGGTTGAGACTTGTGGCGTGCCCATAATAATCGCCGGTGGCCCCAAGCTCGAGACCGAGGTCGATGTTCTAAGGCTAGCAAAAGCTGCTGTGGGGCAAGGGGCGAAAGGTATCGACATGGGCAGGAACGTCTGGCAGAGCCCGAATCCGGTTCTGATGGTCCGCGCACTCCGTGCCATCATTCACGAGGGGGCCACTACAGAGCAGGCAACCGAGATCCTGGGTGAGGTGATCTAACAGTGTCATCTGCCCTCCTGGAGATGAGGCAGATATGCATGGAGTTCCCCGGAGTGAAGGCCTTGCACAACGTGGACCTCGTGCTGAACCGAGGCGAGATCCACGCGATCGTGGGGGAGAACGGGGCCGGGAAATCCACCCTCATCAAGATCCTCGCCGGGGTTCATAGGCCCTCTTCTGGGACCATACTGCTCGATGGCCAGAAGGTGCACATAACGGCCCCTCATGATGCACTGGCCAGGGGGATCGGCGTGGTCTACCAAGATCGGGCCCTTGTGCCGTTCCTCACAGCGGAAGAGAACATGCTCCTGGGCCGGGAGCCAACCCGGTTTGGCGTTCTGGATCGCGCCGCGATCAAGGCCCGCGCGACGGATACCCTGAACATGATGGGGTTATCCGTCCCCCTCGATAAACCTGTTTCCGACATGCGGGCGGGAGACCAGCAACTGGTGGAGATAGCCAAGATCGTGATGCTTGAGCCGAGGATCATGGTTCTGGACGAACCAACTGCTCCTTTGAGCCGACATGAGGTGGAAGCCCTCTTCAGCCTGCTCGGGCGGTTTCGGGACCGAGGCATCGGCATCATCTACATCTCTCACCATCTTGACGAGATATTCCAGATCGCTGACACCGTGACGATCCTGCGCAACGGGGAAGTCGCCGCCACCGGGCCGACGTCTTCGTTCACCAAAGAAACGATGATAAGGCACATGATAGACCGTGACCTCAAACAGCAGTACGTAAAAGAGACCGTGGAGATCGGCGAGGAAGTCCTTCGGGTCGATAACCTGACGTCTTCGGAGGCTGGGATTACCGACGTCTCCATTTCCGTTCGGG